>NZ_LUPI01000014.1:0-19670 GCF_001627265.1 Nocardioides sp. REDSEA-S30_B4
GCTCCGCCGCTTGTGCGGGCCCCCGTCAATTCCTTTGAGTTTTAGCCTTGCGGCCGTACTCCCCAGGCGGGGCGCTTAATGCGTTAGCTGCGGCACGGAACCCGTGGAATGGATCCCACACCTAGCGCCCAACGTTTACGGTGTGGACTACCAGGGTATCTAATCCTGTTCGCTCCCCACACTTTCGCTCCTCAGCGTCAGGACATTCCCAGAGAACCGCCTTCGCCACCGGTGTTCCTCCTGATATCTGCGCATTTCACCGCTACACCAGGAATTCCGTTCTCCCCTGAATGCCTCTAGTCTGCCCGTATCGAAAGCAAGCACCGAGTTAAGCCCGGTGTTTTCACTCCCGACGCGACAAACCGCCTACGAGCCCTTTACGCCCAATAATTCCGGACAACGCTCGGACCCTACGTATTACCGCGGCTGCTGGCACGTAGTTGGCCGGTCCTTCTTCTGCACATACCGTCACTTGCGCTTCGTCTGTGCTGAAAGAGGTTTACAACCCGAAGGCCGTCATCCCTCACGCGGCGTTGCTGGATCAGGCTTCCGCCCATTGTCCAATATTCCCCACTGCTGCCTCCCGTAGGAGTCTGGGCCGTGTCTCAGTCCCAGTGTGGCCGGTCACCCTCTCAGGCCGGCTACCCGTCGAAGCCTTGGTAGGCCATTACCCCACCAACAAGCTGATAGGCCGCGAGCACATCCCTGGCCGAAAAAACTTTCCACACCCATCACATGCGCGAAGGTGTCATATCCGGTATTAATCACCGTTTCCGGTGGCTATCCCGAAGCCAGAGGCAGATTACTCACGTGTTACTCACCCGTTCGCCGCTCGAGTACCACCGAAGTGGCCTTTCCGCTCGACTTGCATGTGTTAAGCACGCCGCCAGCGTTCGTCCTGAGCCAGGATCAAACTCTCCGTTGAAAAACAACACCACCACACACCGTTCGTCCTGAGCCAGGATCAAACTCTCCGTTGAAAAACAACACCACCACACACTCACGCATGCGGCAGAAAAAGAGATGCCTGACAGGAAACACTGACACCCAACCCGAAACAACCGAGCCAGGAATTTGTCAGAATCATTGTCAAAAGAAATCCATCAACCACACACACCACAAAGGCATGCATAGAAGACGGGGCATAACAAACTAATTCGTCGACTATGACACACTGTTGAGTTCTCAAGAATCAGACGCACCGGGCTGCTCGCCTTCCGGCTCGCATTCCCGCGCTGACTTGTCATACGTTAGCGGCGCTGTTTTCGCGGAGCAAATCCGCGCTTTTCGAGCCGCTTTCTCCGAGACCTCTCCCGAGTAGGTGACGGTGGCCGCATCGTGGCGCACACACCGCTTGTCCTGCTCGGTGGAGCTGGAGGAGTGGCCGCCTCGGGGCCGGGAGCCCGGCCAGACCGGCCTTGCTCCCCGCCGCTCCCTGGCGACAGAGAAAACATTAGACGACGCCTCGGACGTTCACAAATCGGGGGGTGCTCCCACCGTGCGGGCGTCCTCCGGCCGCCTGCAGCCGGCCAGCTCCAGCGCTTCGAGGAGCTCCAGTCCGAGCAGGTCGAGCAGGGCGCGGACGCCGGCTGCTCCGTCGACCGCGAGCGCGTGCACGGGGGGTCGTCCGACCAGCACGGCCCGCGCGCCGAGGGCCAGCGCCGTGAGGGCGTCCAGGCCCGATCGGACTCCCCCGTCGACGTACACCTCCACGTCGTGGCCGACCGCGTCGACCACCCTGGGGAGGGCCGCGGCCGTGCTGACCGTGCGGTCGAGCTGCCGACCACCGTGGTTGGACACCCACACCCCGGCCGCACCGGCGTCCGCGCAGCGCCGGGCGTCGTCGGCGCGGAGCACGCCCTTGACGACGGTGGGCAGCCCGCAGGTCTCGGTGATCCACTCGAGGTCGTGCGCGCGCAGGCCGCGGTGGTGCCGCTCGGCGGTCGGGTCGACGAAGTTGGCCCGGTGCCAGGAGAGGTCGTGGCCGACCCAGGCGTCGTCGGCCGGCTCGTACTTGGTGCCGGGGAAGGGGGTGTCGACGGTCAGCGCCACAGCCCGCGCACCGGCGTCCGCGGCGGCACGGAGGACCGGGGCCGCCGCCTCCCGCTCGGGCGGCAGGTAGGCCTGCACCCACCACACGGCGTCGGGATCGACGGCGCGGGCCGCGTCGCCGATCGCGGCGAAGGGGTGTCCCGCGTTGGTGGACACGACGTGCAGCGCACCCGCCGCCGCTGCTCCGGCCGCCATCGCCAGCTCCCCGTCGGGGTGTACGACCCGCTGCATCGAGGTCGGGGCGACGCCGATCGGGGTGCGCAGCGCAGCACCCAGGACCTGCGTCGTCAGGTCCGGCTCCCCGTGGCCACCGAGCACCCGTGGCCACAGCCTGACCGCGCGCCAGGCCTCTGTCGCCTCGTCCCGGGTGACGCCCTCCCGGGCGCCGGCCTCGAGGTAGGCCCACATCGGGGCGGGGAGCACCTCGCGCGCCCGCGCGGCCAGCTCGGCCTGCCACCCGCCGCGGCGGGGGCCGGCCCAGCTCGGCCGCGACGGGGTCATCGGACCTCGACGCCCTTGAAGCTCTTCTTGCCCTTGCGCAGCACCATCCAGCGCCCGCCGATCAGGTGGTCCTCGGTGGGCACCAGCTCGGGGTCCTCGACGCGGACGTTGTTGAGGTAGGCACCGCCCTCGCCCAGCGTGCGCCGGGCCTCGCCCTTGCTCTTGGCCAGTCCCGCCTCGACCAGCAGGTCGGTGACGCTGGGCATCCGGGCGCGGTCCACGGTGATGGCGCCGGCCTCACCGAGGGCAGCCCCGAGGGTGTCGGCCGAGAGGGTGCTCATGTCCCCACCCCCGAACAGCGCGGCGGAGGCTGCCTGGATGCGGGCCGTCTCCTCGGCTCCGTGGACCAGGGTCGTCACGTGCTCGGCCAGGGCCTTCTGGCCGGCGCGCAGGAAGGGCTTCTCGGCGTGCGTCGCCTCGATCTCCTCGATCTCGGCGCGGGAGAGGAAGGTGAAGATCCGCAGCAGCTCGCCGACCTTCTCGTCCTCGACGTTGAGCCAGAACTGGTAGAAGGAGTACGGCGAGAGCATGCTCGGATCGAGCCACAGGGCGCCGCCCTCGGTCTTGCCGTACTTCGTGCCGTCGGACTTGGTGATCAGCGGCGTGGCGAAGGCGTGCACCGTGGCCCCGGCCGCCCGTCGGATCAGCTCGGCCCCACCGGTGATGTTGCCCCACTGGTCGGAGCCGCCGAACTGCAGCGTGACGCCGTGCTCGCGGTAGAGGCTCAGGAAGTCCATCGACTGCAGCAGGACGTAGGAGAACTCGGTGTAGGAGATCCCGCCCGCCTCGAGACGGCGCTTCACCGTCTCGCGCGCGAGCATCCGGTTGACCGGGAAGTGCTTGCCGATGTCGCGCAGGAAGTCGATGGTCGACAGGCCTTGGGTCCAGTCGAGGTTGTTGACCATCATCGCGGCGTTCTCGCCCTCGAAGGACAAGAAGGGCTCGATCTGGCGGCGTACCCGGTCGACCCACTCCGACACGGTGTCGGCGTCGTTGAGCGTCCGCTCACCGGAGTCGCGTGGGTCGCCGATCATGCCGGTGGCGCCGCCGACCAGGGCGTACGGCGTGTGGCCCGCGTCCTGGAGCCGCTTGGCGGTCAGGATCTGGACGAGGTTGCCCAGGTGCAGGCTCGGTGCCGTCGGGTCGAAGCCCACGTAGAACCGCACGCTCCCGGACGCCAGCGCCTCGCGCAGGGCGTCGAGGTCCGTCGAGTGCGCGAGGAGTCCGCGCCACTCGAGGTCGTCGAGGAGGGTGGGGTCGAGGGACACCGTGCTGCCTTTCGTGAGCGGTCGCGCCGAGAGCGACGCCAGTGCTGTGACAGGGGCAAGCCTGCCTCATCGATGCGCGAGGACGCCGAGGAGCCCACCCCGTCGTGGGAGCAGCCGGTAGCGGGTGCAGCCCTATCCTGACCGGTCAGGAGGTGCCGGTAGGTGATCGCAGGCAGGTACTCGTTGGACCGCGAGCTGGGCCGTGGCGGCATGGGCGCGGTCTGGCTCGGGCGCGACGAGGTGCTCGGACGCGAGGTGGCCGTGAAGCGGCTGGGCCTCGCGCCCGGCGCCGACAGCCCCGACCACGCCCGCGCGGAGCGCGAGGCACGGCTGGCGGCACGGCTGAGCCACCCGCACGTCGTGGCCGTCTACGACCTGGTCGAGGAGGAGCGCCAGCAGTACCTCGTCATGGAGTACGTCGAGGGGACGAACCTCTCCGGCCTGCTGCGCGCCCGCGGACCGTTGCTCCCCGACGCCGCGGCGGCGCTGCTCGGGCAGGCCGCCGACGCGTTGGCCTCCGCCCACGAGGCCGGGATCATCCACCGCGACGTCAAGCCCTCCAACATGCTGGTCACCGAGGACGGACAGCTCAAACTGTCCGACTTCGGCATCGCCCGGGCCGAGGCCGACCCGTCCCTCACGCAGACCGGGCTGGTGACCGGCTCACCCGCCTACCTGGCCCCCGAGGTCGCCTCCGGGGGCAGTGCGCAGGACACCGCCGACGTGTGGTCGCTGGGTGCCTCCCTCTTCCACGCGCTGACCGGACACCCGCCCTACGAGGTCACCGACAACGTCCTCGGCGCGCTCTACCGCATCGTGCACGAGGAGCCGCCGCGCGTGCCGGAGCCGGGGTGGCTCGGCCCCGTCCTGGTCGCGACCATGAACCGCGACCCCGACGCACGCTGGCCGATGGCGCGCGTGCGCGACTTCCTCCTCCACGGCCCCGACGGCGCCGGCATCACCCTGGTGACCGATCCGGCAGCCGCCGCGTCGGACCCGGAGACGGGGTCGCACACCCAGGAGCTGGCTGCCGTGCCGCCGGTCAACACCGGGCCGCAGCCCGTCGTCCCGGCACCGACCCCGCGCTCGGCGGAGACCCGTCCGCGACGAGGTGCGGGGCCGGTCCTCCTCGGCCTCGGACTCGGCGTGCTCGTGGTGCTGGCCGCGTTCCTGGTCGGGCAGGTCCGTGACCCGGGGGCCGAGGAGTCCGCCTCCTCCGGCGACGGTCCCAGCGCCTCCGCGGAGCCCAGCGCCGGACCCGCCCCGCCGACCAGGGAGGAGCTGGAGGAGTTCGCGGCGTCGTACGTCACGACGGCGGTCGACGACCCGGAGGCGGGCTTCGCCCTGCTCACGCCCGCCTTCCAGGAGGAGAGCTCCGGCCTCGAGGGGTACACCGGGTTCTGGGGCTCGGTGCGCGAGGTGTCCTCGTTCACCCCCGTGGGCGCCGACCCCCGGGCCGGCACCGTGACCTACGAGTACAGCTACGTGCTGCGCAACGGCACCCGCCGCACCGAGACCGTCGAGCTGACGCTGGAGCAGCAAGAGGACGGTGCCCTGCTCATCGCCGGGGGGCGGCAGATCTGAGTCGTTCACGCACCGCCACCCCCCTCTCGCCCTAGGCTGGGGACGCCGGGCGGCATCGGGGCCGGCACCGGGGTCGGAGGGAGTGACGTGGACCTGCCGGGTCTCTACCGCGGAGTCGTCGAGGGATCCCCCGACGGCATCTGGGTCATCGACCTGCACGGCGCCACCGCCTACACCAACCCGGCCATGGCGGCGATGTACGGCGTGGAGCCGGACCGCATGGACGCCGTGTCGATGTACGACACCCTCGACGACCTGGGCAAGGTCCAGCTGGCCGAGCACCTGCGCCAGGTGCGCGAGAACGGCCTGCAGCCCGGCGACGTCGAGGTGCAGATGATCCGCGCCGACGGCACGCCCATGTGGTGCCTGGTGCGCGAGTCCCTGCTGGAGATCGAGGACGGCCGCCCCGGCCTGTGCCTCTCCTTCAGCGACTACACCTCCCGCCGCGAGATGGTCGAGGCGCTGCGCACCAGCCGCCGCAATCTCGCCGAGGCCCAGCGCATCGCCCGGGTCGGCAGCTGGGAGTGGGACCTCACCACCGACACCATCACCGGGTCCGTCGAGGTCGACGCGATGTTCGGCTCGTCCAGTGCCCAGGAGCCGTGGAGCTACGAGCGCTTCCTCGGGCAGGTCCACCCCGACGACCGGGCCACGGTGGAGTCACGGGTCGAGGCTGCCATCGCCGATCAGGGCACCTTCGACGTCATCGTGCGCGTGCAGGCCCGGGAGCAGTGGATGTGGACCCGTGGTCGCGGCGTCGTGCACGTGGACCGCGACGGTCGACTGCTGATGTCCGGGACCCTGCAGGACGTCAACGAGGTGCAGGAGACGCGCTTCGCCCTGGAGGACCAGGTCGCCCAGAACACCTTGATGCAGGCGGTCGCGAGCGCTGCCAACGCGGCCTCGAGCCTCGACGAGCTCCTGCTGCGCGCACGGGACCTGGTGCTGCTCCACGACGACTGGGAGCGGGCCCGCGGCTTCTGGGTCGAGGACCGGGACCTCGTGCCGATCGTGGTGCCCGGCGACCCGCCCGATCCCCTGCGCGACGCGGCGGAGCTGCGCCTGGCGCGGAAGGTGCTCGCCGACCGCGAGTCGACCTGGGACGACGCGCGCCTGACGATCGGGTTCCCCGTGGAGCTGGGTGGCGAGGTGCTCGCGGTCATCACCATCACCTCGGCTCCGCCCCTGTTCCGGCACGCCATGATCGAGCAGATGGTCGACCACGTCGCCGCCCAGATGGCCCTGGTGGCCTGGCGGGAACACACGGCCGCGGAGCTGGAGAAGGCGCGCGACGCCGCCATGGAGGCCTCGCGGATGAAGTCGGACTTCCTGGCCACGATGAGCCACGAGATCCGCACCCCGCTCAACGGCGTCATCGGCCTCAACGACCTGCTGATGCGCACTACCCTCGACCCCGACCAGCAGCGCCTCGCGACCGGGGTGCAGGTGGCCAGCCGGGCGCTGCTCGGGGTGCTCAACGACATCCTGGACTTCTCCAAGATCGAGGCCGGGCGCCTGGAGCTGGAGATCCTGGACTTCGAGGTCCGCGAGGTCGTCGAGCAGGTCGCCGGCGTGCTCGGCGCCTCGGCGCGCTCGCGGGGGCTGGAGCTGGTGGTCTCCTGCGCTCCCGAGGTGCCCCAGATGCTCGCGGGCGACCCCACGCGTCTCTCGCAGGTGCTGACCAACCTGGTCTCCAACGCCATCAAGTTCACCGAGCAGGGCGAGGTCGTCGTGCGCGCCACCGCCGAGCCCGGTCCGGACGACCGCACCTACCTGCGCGTGACGGTCAGCGACACCGGGATCGGCGTCCCCGCGGACAAGGTCCCGGGCCTGTTCGAGCCGTTCACCCAGGCCGACACCTCGACCACCCGCGTCTACGGGGGCACCGGCCTCGGGCTGGCCATCTGTCGGGAGATCGTGCAGGCCATGGGCGGCACCATCGGCTACAGCGACAACCCCGACGGCGGCGCGGTCTTCACCTTCAGTGTCCTGCTCGACCCGTCGGCCGGCGAGATCGACGACTCCGCCGATGCGTACGCCCGGCAGGTCCTCTCCGGCCGGAGGATGCTCGTCGTCGACGACAACCCGCACAACCGGACGATCCTCGCCGAGCAGCTCGGCTGGTGGGGTGTGCGCGCGGTGGCGGTCGACTCCGCGGACGAGGCGGTCGCGGCCGTGGTCTCGGCCGCCGAGCGCGGCCACCCCTTCGAGGCGGTCCTGCTCGACATGGCCATGCCCGGTCACGACGGCATGTGGCTGGCGCGCCGGCTCCGCGCGGAGGAGGCCGGTGCCTCGCTGCGCCTGCTCATGCTCACCTCGATGACCCAGCTGACCGACGAGCAGGTCCGCGATGCCGGCATCGACGACCTGCTCGTCAAGCCCGCGCCCTCGGGCGTGCTGCGCTCAGCCGTCGTCGACCTCGTCGGGGGCGACGCCCTGCCGGTGGACGAGGAGCTGGTCCCCGACGCCGGGACCGCCGGTCGCCGCATCCTCGTCGTCGAGGACAACCCGGTGAACCAGATGGTCGCGGGCGGCATCTTGGAGTTCCTGGGCTACGAGCACCGCATCGTCGACGACGGCCGCGCCGGGGTGGACGCCTGGGCCGAGGGTGGCTGGGACGCGATCCTCATGGACGTGCAGATGCCGGTCCTCGACGGGTACGCGGCCACCCGCGAGATCCGCGACCGCGAGACCGACCACCGGGTGCCCGTCATCGCGATGACCGCCGCCGCCATCGAGGGCGAGCGCGAGCGCTGCCTGGCGTCGGGGATGGACGACTACCTCACGAAGCCCGTCGACCCGGCTGCTCTCGCGGCTACGCTGTCGCACTGGGTGGAAGGGTCGGAAGGGACTGCTGCAGTGGACGACACCCCGGAACCGGAGGCACCCGTGACGCACGAGGACTCGACCGCGGACGTGCTCGCCGGGCTCGACACCGAGCGGCTGGAGATGCTGCTCGAGCTCGACCCCGACAGCACCGCCTACCTCGACCGGGCGATCGGCAACTTCATGCACAACAGCGTCGCCGGGCTCGAGCAGATGCGCGAGGCCATCGAGGCCGGGGACGCCGCGGCGCTGCGCCAGTCCTCCCACCGGCTGGCCGGCGGTGCGCTGAACCTCGGGGTCACCTATGCGGGAGAGGCCGTGCGCCGGCTCGAGGCGATCTCCGACGAGGGCACCACCGACGGCGCCGCGGAGCTGCTCGACGAGGTGGCCGAGGCGCTCGAGCGCGGCCGGCAGGCGCTGGCGGCGTACCAGGCGGGCTACCAGGCGGAGAAGCAGGCTCAGGCAGGGTCGTAGGCGCAGGAGTTCGCGGTGTTCTTGGGCCGCGAGGGGTCGTCCCTCTTGCGTCGGGTGCCCGGCGGGTCGATGGCCTTGGCCACCGTGTCGCGCAGGTAGTCGAAGTCGGGGTCGCCGGAGAAGAAGCTCGTGCTGGTCTTGAAGACCACCGAGCGCACCTTGGCGTCCTTCATCCGCAGCGCCAGCCCGGCGAAGGCCGGCAGCAGGCTCTGCGGGATGTCGGAGTAGACGACCTCCTTGCCGGCCGCGGCGAGCGCGGTGTAGCGGCGCACGAGCGTCACCGGGTCCGCCGCCTCGATGATCGCCGCGACCGTGCACCGCTGGCGGTCCATCCGCTGGTAGTCGTCGCTGCCGTAGCGGCCACGGGCGAACCACAGGGCGTGGAACCCGTCGAGGGTCTGGTCCGGGCCCGGCTCGATCCAGCCGGTGGGCGGGATGCCCGCGTCGGTGTCGCCGTTGATGGCGACACGGGTGTTGACGTTCACCGTGATCCCGCCGATCGCGTCGACGATCTCCTGGAAGCCCTTGAGGTTGACCAGCACGTAGTAGTCGACGCCGATGCCCAGGCTCCCGCCCACGGCCTGCTTGATCGCGTCAGCGCCCTCGTTGGTGCTCTCCCCCAGCACCCCGGGGTGGAGGGCGGGGACGTTGCGGTAGATCGCGTTGAGCATGTACGACCCGTCGTCGCCGTAGCCCGAGAAGCCGTACGGGTAGAGGTCGTGCAGCGGGCTGTCCTCGGGGAACTGCGCGTTCATCATGTTGCGCGGCAGGCTGAACATGACCGTCTTGCCGGAGGTGGTGTCGATGCTGACCAGGATGACGGTGTCGGTGCGGACGCCGTCACGGCCCTCGCCACCGTCGCCGCCCAGCAGCAGCACGTTCACGCGCTCCCGTCCGCCCCACGGGTCGGCGGGTGTCACGTCGCGCGGGGTCGTGGACGTCTCGTTGTCGCTGAAGACCGTCTCGACGAGGTCTGCCTGCACGGTCGCGTAGCGCGCGGCCACCGCGAACGGCGCACCGACGACGCCGACCAGGACCAGCACGAACGCGTGGCCGACCAGGGTCGTCCAGGCGCGACGCTGGACCGGTCGGACCTGTCGGTAGGTGAGGTAGACGATCAGCGCCCACACCGAGAGCGCGCCGACGATGACCCCGGCCGCGACCTTGAGCCGGGTCGGGTCCAGGACGAGGTCGAGCGCAGCGTCGAGGTCGCGGGCGGCGTACCAGGCCGAGAAGCCGGCGAGGGCGAGCGTCGGCAGGAGCACCAGGACGCCTAGCAGTCGCCGACCCGACCACAGGAAGCCGCCACCGGGCACGAGGGCCCCCAGGAAGGTGACCGCGAGGGTGCCGGGCAGGCCAGCGGCCCGGCGCCAGGACCGGCGACGGGCACGGTGGCCCGGCGGTCGAGTCGGCGGTCGGCTCGGGGATGGGCTGGGCGCCGGTGGGCTGAACGGCGGTGGGCTGGTTGCCGACGGGCCGGGCGCCCTCCGCGCAGCCCGTCGGGCCTGACGTGCCTGGCGTCTGGTCGTGGCCCGGCGTCGGCCAGTGCGAGGTGTCCTCGGCTCCGCGGCGGGATCGACCAGGTCGGTCACGGGGAGCCTCTCAGCGCGCGGGGGACGGGGCGGGCCGGTCGGCCTCGCGGCGAGAAAATATCACCCCAACGAGCGGTAGAGCGTGAGGTCGGCGGCGTACGCCTCCTCGATGAGGTCGCGGGTGGCGGCCGTGACCTCGTGCTCCCGCGGCGGCGACACGTTGCGTTGCGGGAGCTTGATCTTATTCTTGCCGACCTTCGCGCGCATCCACTCGAAGGCGGAGTCGAGGTCGTCGTAGCGCCACAACCGGTCGACCGCGAGCCGCCCGTCGGGAGAGGTGACGTAGTCGCTCTGCGGCCGCAGCCGGATCTCGCCGGTGACGACGCGGCCGACGAACTCGTCGAAGCCGAGGTCCCCGACGTAGGTGCGCTTGCCCGCGATCCCGGGCCGGGAGCGGTAGCGCCACCACGACGCCAGCCAGGACACCGGCTCGCGGACGAGGGCCGTGACCTCGTAGTCGGCGCGGGCGTAGCCGTGCTGCTCCAGCAAGGGCACGAACCGCTCGTCGAACTCGCGCGCGGTGACGTGCTTCAGCGACGGCGGGCCGGAGGTGACCAGCTGGGCGTGCTTGGTGAAGGCCGCCTCGAGCGCGGTGGAGCCCGACTTGGGGACCGCGAGGACGACGAACCCGTACTTGGGGACGGCCAGCATGCGCACCATTCTGCGCTGCCATACCCCCGCAGGGACACGAGGGGGTGAGGGTGGGACCGCGGAGGTGGGGTAGACGTCGGAAGTACACGACGAGTGCCGTCCACCGGACGGCGAGGAGGTCAACATGCGACGTGGTGGAAGCAGCATCATCGGGATCCTGCTGGCGATCTGGCTGGTGATCGGCTTCGTGGCGGCGCTGCAGCGGGGCTACTTCGGCGATGACCGCGAGGTGAGCTGCAAGAGCGTAGGCGACACGGTCCTGACCATCGTGGCGGGTCCCCTGAACTACATGGGCGTGAACCCGAAGGTCGACTGCGAGGTCCCCGAGGACCTGCCCGAGCCCTCGGAGTGAGAGCCGTCGACGTGGAGCTGTCGAGTAGGGCGGGTGGGGCTCGAACCCACGACCCAAGGATTATGAGTCCTCTGCTCTGACCGACTGAGCTACCGCCCCCTGCGCCGGGTCACGACGCGACGGTGAGCGTACTTCGACCGCGTCGTGGTGGCTCGGGTGGGGCTGGCGGGCAGGTCTGCGCCGCAGGAACGGCAGAGGGCCGCTGACCCGGTGGTCAGCGGCCCTCTCTCTGCTCCCCCGGTTGGACTCGAACCAACAACCCTCCGGTTAACAGCCGAATGCTCTGCCAGTTGAGCTACAGGGGATCGGTGCAGCGCGCACACACTAGCAAGGCGCCCAGACGCCGGTGAAATCGCGGTCGATCAGAGCTCGCCGAGCTGCTCGCGGGCCTGCGCGAGAGCCGCGGCGGCCACGGACCGGACCTCGGGATCGGACGGATCGACGCCCTCGTCGTACTCGTAGACCCACTGCACGTCGGACCCTCCGGAGGGCGCCCGCCGGGCGATCACCCGCAGTCCACGACGACCGCTGACGGTCACGTGTCGTTGGAACAGCACGCTCGCGGTCACCCGCTCGCGGACCAGCTCGAGCAGGCGACCGGTGTCCTTGAAGGTCCAGGTGTGCTCGGGCCGTGCACTCCCCCAGGCACCGACCTCGCTCACCCGCAGCACGCTCGTCTCCTGGTCCCAGTCGGCGGCCTCGACCTGCTCCCAGGCGATGCGCAGGGCGCCGCCCTCGGGGTCGCGCGCGTGGAGCGCGTCGCGGGAGCCGGCCACGACGCTGCCGTCGGTGGCGCGCGCCCAGGCGAGGACGCGTTCGCCGCGCGGCAGGGACAGGCCGTGCCGGTCACGGTCGGCGGTGAGCCTGGCGAGGGGGTTGCGGCCGGCCATCAGTGCGCCGCCTCCCCCGCCACCAACTGGTCGCGCAGCCCCCGCCGGTGCTGCTCGAGGGCGGCCAGCTCACCGAACATCCGGTTGTAGCTGTCGGGGTCCTCGACGGGGTTGGTGCGCTGGAGCCGCGACTTCACCGCCTCGATGCGGCGGGCCGCGGTGAGCTCGAGCAGGCGGACCATGTGGTGGTTGACGTACGCCGCGTCCGGCTCCTTGGGCGTCAGCAACGGCTCCACGGCCAGCGCCGAGATCGCCGAGGTCACCTCGGGGTCGGTGGCCCCGTCACGGAGCCTCTGCGCCCAGGCCGGGTCCCCGTTGCCGGCGCCCGGTCCACCCAGGGCCGCGACGACCTCCCAGATCGAGCGGTAGACGGGGTGGGTGAAGTCGTCGGGACCGATCTCGCTGCTGCGTCGGCCGATCGTCATGGGGCGCTGCACGACGAGCTTGAGCAGCTCGCGCTCGAGGCGGAAGCGCGGGTCCCGGAGGTCCGGGCCCGCGGCGCGTGGCGCGGGCGGCGGTGCCTTCGCGGCTGGTGCGGCGGACGCGGGGCGCTGCTTCACCCGTCGCGTCTCGGCCAGCACCGTGTTGGGGTCGATGTCGGCCCCGATCATCCGGGAGATCTCCTGCGCGAACGCGGTCACCTTGGACTGGTCGCGCACCGAGGCCACGACCTTGGCAGCCTCGCGCATCGCGTCGATGCGGCCGTCGGCGCGGTCCAGGTCGTACTTGCCGATGATGTTGCCGATGACGAACCGGTACAGCGGCACCCGGCGCGCGACGAGCTCGCGCACGGCCGCCTCGCCGGTGGGCAGGTCGTCGGTGGACATCCGCAGGTCGCACGGGTCCATGCCCGAGGGCTCGACCGCGACGTAGGTCTGTGAGACGAAGTTCTGGTCGCCGTCGAAGGCGCGCAGCGCGGCCTTCTGACCGGCGGCGTCGCCGTCGAAGGTGAAGATGACCTCGCCGCGGAACTCCTCGTGGTCGTGGAGGAAGCGGCGCAGCACCCGCGCGTGGTCGTCGCCGAACGCGGTGCCGCAGGTGGCCACGGCGGTGCCGACGCCGGAGAGGTGGCAGGCCATCACGTCGGTGTAGCCCTCGACGATCACCGCCTGGCTCGAGCGACCGATCTCCTTGCGCGCCAGGTCGATGCCGTAGAGCACCTGGGACTTCTTGTAGATCGGTGTCTCGGCGGTGTTGAGGTACTTCGCCTCGATGCGGTCGTCGTCGAAGATCCGTCGCGCGCCGAAACCGATCGTCTCGCCGCTCGGCTCGCGGATCGGCCACAGCAGCCGCCCGCGGAACTTGTCGTACGGCGACCGGCCCACCGCCACGAGCCCCGCCACCGTCAGCTCCTCGACCGAGAAGCCCTTCTGCTGCAGGTGCCGGTAGAGCACCTCGCCGCCGCGCGGGGCGAAGCCGATCCCGAACATCTCGGCGGCGGCCTTGTCAAAGCCGCGCTCGGCGAGGAACTGCCGGGCGACCAGGGCGTCGGGAGACCCGAGCTGGTCGGCGTAGAACTCCTGGGCGTGCCGGTGGGCCTCCACCAACCGGTTGCGCGGCGGCCCCTTGGGCCGGTCGTCGCGCTCGTCGCCGTCGACGCGCTGCAGCGCGACGCCGGCCTTGTCGGCCAGGCGCTCGACCGCCTCACCGAAGGACAGCGCGTCGATCTTCATCAGGAAGGTGATGACGTCACCGCCCTCCTGGCACCCGAAGCAGTTGCCGGTGAGGATGTTGTCCTCCAGCGTGAAGGCGGCGCCGTCCGGGACCTCGGCGCAGTACACCTCCTCCTCGCGGTCGCTCCACTCGACCTCCTGGACCACCCAGCCCCGACGGCTGAACTGCTTGTGCTGTGTCTCGAAGCGGCGCCGATGCTCGTCGAGGAGGAAGAACTCAGGCTCCAGGTCCTCGTTCACCAGGTGGATGCGGAAGAGGTCGCTGTCCTCGACGCCCAGGCCCTTCCTCGACTGGGACGTGACGCCGTAGGTGGCGATGCCGAGGGTGGTGCACAGGTCGCGGACGAACTCGAGGTTCTCGCGATGAGCGGAATTGAGGATCACTGTCCCGTCGGAAGCCACGCACCCGTCCGCCGCGAAGTAACCCGCCAGCCAGCCGTACAGGTACGACACCGACTCGGTGAGCGCCGGCAGATCCTTGAAGTACGCCGGGAGGTCGTGAACCAGCAGGTTCTCGCCGACCGAGCTGGTGTGGCTGTGCGGGAACCACTTGAGCATGGCGAGGTCCGTCGGCGGACACACCAGGGCACGAGAGCCGCGGTAGGTGCGGGTCCCGTCGCCGAACGTGAAGCCCCTCGCGATCCCGAACGGGGAAGGGCGACTGCGCCGGATTCGTGATCTGGGGAACTTCGGAACGAGTCGGTCGCCCGCCTTCAGGTCGCTGGTGAGGACCTCCTTCTGCGAGCGTCCTCCGGCGCCGGAGCGGATGAACCAGCGGTGCCCGTCGGTCGCGAAGATGTCCTTGCGCTGGCGGTTCCGGGTGACCGTGATCCGCATCAGGCGCTGCACGCCGTAGGACTTGAACGGCGCCTCCTGCCAGTCGCCGTGCCGGTCGAGGATGCGGTGCGTCCCGCCGACCAGGTCCCTGATCTCCCGCACCCCCTGGTCGGTGAGCACGCGGGTCTCACCGGCGAGGCAGTGGAAGAACCCACGGCTCGGCGTGACGTGGAAGGACGGGGACTTCTCGTCGTGGAAGGGGCACAGGCCCTTCAGGGAACCGCCGCCGGCGTTGCGCAGCGTGACGTACTGCGAGACGACCTCGTCGATCCGGGCCTTCTCACGCACCTCGGCGATGCTGTCGTCTCGGATCCGGCCCACCACGCGGCCGATCCTACGGGCGACGCGAGGAGGTCAGTAGGCGCCCGTCATCTGGTTGTGGAGAGGCTCCCCCACGGCGTAGCGGTGCAGCTGCTCGGCGACCAGACGGTGGGCGCGCGGCCACATCGCCGAGGACGCGCCGCCGACGTGCGGGCTGATCAGCAGGCCGGGGGCGTCCCACCAGGGGCTCTCGGCGGGCAGCGGCTCGGTGTCGGCCACGTCGACGGCGGCGATGAGCCGCTCGGAGCGCAGCTCCGCGAGGAGCGCGTCGGTCTCCACGACGGCGCCGCGGGCCATGTTGACCAGCAGGGCACCGTCCTTCATCCGACCCAGGAACTCGGCGTCGACGAGGCCGCGGGTCTCGTCGGTCAGCGGACAGATGAGGACGACCACGTCGGCGTGCGGCAGCAGGTCGGGCAGCTCGTCGAACCCATGCACCGGCCCGGTGTCCTCCTGGCGGGCCGTGCGCGCCACCCGCGCGACCTCGGTCTCGAACGGGAGCAGCCGCTGTTCGATGGCACGGCCGATGGCGCCGTACCCGACGAGGAGGACGCGCTTGTCGGCCAGCGCGGGTCGCCAGCGGGTGTTCCACCGCCGGGCGTCCTGGTCGCGCACCATCCCGGGAACGTCCCGGAGCGACGCCAGCACGAGGGCGAGGGTCAGCTCGGCGGTCGAGGTGTCGTGGATGCCGCGGCCGTTGCAGAGCAGCACGCCGTCGGGCACCCGGTCGCGGACGTTGTCGACGCCGGCCGAGAGCACCTGCACCACCTCGAGCGAGGACATCCGCGGCAGGACGTCCCCCACGGCCGGTCCCATCTGGTACGGCGCGACGTAGAAGCGCACGTCCTCGACCGAGTCCGGGACGTGCTGAGTGGGGTCGACCACCTCCAGGCGCAGCCCGCGGGGCAGCTCCCCCACCGCGGCCTCGAGGTGGGAGGGGTCGAAGGGCAGCCAGACGAGGGGGTCGCTCACGCCCGCGACGCTACCCGGGGAGCCCGCAGCGCCTCCCAGCGCGAGACGGCCGAGGCGTCGGTGAGCGAGGCGACCTGGTCGACCACGACGCGCAGCCGGCCAGCATCGTCGGTGGCACCGTGCCAGTCGTCGGCGAAGGCACGGTCCAGGGAGTCCGGGCCGCGGTGGGCCAGCAGTGCGACGAGCTCGCCCAGCAGCTCGCGCTGGCGGGCCATGACGGCCAACCGGTCCTCGGCCTGCATGACGTAGTGGGCGGCGACCCCCTTGAGCACCAGCATCTCCAGCCCGGTGCGCCGCGGCACGACCAGGTCGGCCTCGTAGCGGACGAACGGTCCCGGGCCCGCGGCGTGGGTGGCGTGCTGGACCGCACCGCAGAAACGACCGATCAGGTCGCTGGTGAGGTTCTTCAGCGCGGCGAGCGAGGCCCGGCTGCCGTCGTAGGCCGCGTGCGGCCAGGAGCCCACCGCGCGCAGGTCGGCGAGGACCTCGTCGAGCTCGTCGTCGGCGACGCCGGCCAGGTCGGAGGGGTACCACTCGCGCAGGGTCGCCCAGACCGCGGCCCGGTCGAGCCGGGTCAGGTCGACGCGGCCGGCGACCACGCCGTCCTCGACGTCGTGGACGGAGTAGGCGACGTCGTCGGCGAGATCCATCACCTGGGCCTCCAGGCAGCGGCGGGGCGGCTCGGCCGCAGGCACGCCGGCCCGCATCCACGAGAAGACCGGGCGGTCGTCGGCGTAGACGCCGAACTTGCCGTCGCGCAACTCCTCGGCACCCCAGGGGTACTTCGAGCAGGCGTCCAGGGTGGCGCGGGTGAGGTTGAGCCCCACCGAGCGCCCCTGCTGGTCGAAGGTCTTCGACTCCAGGCGGGTCAGCAGCCGCAGCGTCTGGGCGTTGCCCTCGAAGCCCCCGCACTCCACGGCCAGGTCCGCCAGCACGCGCTCACCGTTGTGCCCGAAGGGCGGGTGGCCCAGGTCGTGGGCCAGCGCCGCGGTCTCGGCGATGTCGGGGTGCGACCCGAGCGCCCGGGAGAGGTCCCGGGCTACCTGGGCCACCTCCAGGCTGTGGGTGAGCCGGTTGCGCACGAAGTCGTCGCTCTGCGGACCGACGACCTGGGTCTTGGCGGCGAGCCGACGTGAGGACGCAGCGTGCACCACGCGCGCACGGTCCCGCTCGAAAGGGGTCCGCACGGGCGCGTCGACCCGCTTCGGCGGCTCGGGGACCAACCGTTCACGGGCGTGGTCGTCGTACAGCTCCAGGGCGTCCATCGGCGCCGAGCCTAGTGCGGGGCACCGTCAGCGGAGGTGCCCCGCCCGGGCGTCCTGGTCAGAACGTCGAGACGTGCACGTGGTCGTAGTGGTTGGCCGTGGCCGACCCGCGGTCCGACATCGGGCGCCAGCCCTCGCCGCCGCGCTCGACCGACCAGATGCGCTGGGAGTAGATCGCGTAGCTGACGCCGAGCTGTCCGGCGTTGGCGCGGACGAACTCCGCGACCTGCCAGCCGAGCTCGCCGGAGACCATGATGTCCACGGCGAGGCCGCGGCCGTGGTCGCCGCCGCCGGAGCGGAACGTGCCGTAGCTGGTGATGCTCGGGAACTGGGCGCAGACCGCACGGTGCACCGCGGCGATGTTGGGGCTGACCCCGGCCGGGACGCTGGTGCCGTTGGTGCAGCTGGCGTTGGCGCTCGCGGCGGCGGGCCCGGTCTCGGGCTTCTCCTCCTGCAGGTAGCCCTGGGTGACCCAGCGCGCCTTGCCGTCGACGACGACCTCGTCGCGGCCGTAGAGCTCGCGACCGGTGACGAGCACCTTGCGCTCGGCGGCGATCGTGCCGACCTTCTTCGCCTTCTCGCCGGGCTCGGTCCACAGGTTCAGCGGTGCCGTGGTCCAGAGCTTGGTGTCGGCCTTCGCGATGGCCTTCTCGACGGCCTTCTTCGCGAGCACGCGGTCGAGCTTGGTCTCGGCCTTCTCGATGGTGGCGCCCTCGACCGTGGTCAGGCCGGAGCGGTCCGAGGAGCGGCTCAGGACGGAGTCGCGGGAACCGAGGCCGGAGCCGCCGGTGGCCTGCTGGAGGTCGGCGGCGGTGGTCCGGGCGGTGACGGTCTCCGAGTCGGGGGCGTCGCTCAGGACGACTCCCAGGGAGATCACCGAGGCGGTGGCGACGAGGGCGAGAGGGCCGGCCACGAGGGTCGCTCGCGGCGTCCGGCGGGCATCGGTGTCCCGCTTGTGGCGACGATCTGCCACAGCGCTGATCCTTAGCTGTCGGGGTCGGGGGATGTGCGTGGACTGCCGAGCATCCGGTCGGATACCGGCCAGTACGCGTCCATCACTGAACCACAGGCCGACAATCGTGTCCGAATCTTGACCTGCTCTTCACGGGTGTTCCCGCTCACCTCGTGTGACGGGCGTCACGGTCGATGGCCGGGGCCACGGTCCATCACCCGCCCGAGTGCAGGTCCTCCTCGACGGCGCAGCCGCTCCCGTCGGCGTCGTCGAGCCATCCCTCCGGCAGCACCACCCGGTCACGCGGCGAACCCTGGCGCCCGCGCGGGGTGCCGAGCTCGGCGACGGGGAACGGCTCGTCGGGGTCGAGGTCGGCGAGCAGCGCGTCGAGGTCGGCCAGCGTGCTGACCAGGCCCAGGCTGCGTCGCATCGTGCCGCCGGCGGCGAAGCCCTTGAGGTACCACGAGACGTGCTTGCGGAACTCCTTGCAGCCGCGCTCCTCCCCCATGTGCTGGCACAGCAGCTCCGCGTGGCGGCGCATCATGTCGCGCACCTCGCCCAGGGTCGGCAGCGTCGCGACCTCCTCGCCGGCGAAGGCGGCGGCCAGGTCGCGGAACAGCCACGGCCGCCCCAGGCACCCGCGGCCCACGACCACGCCCGCAGCACCGGTCTCCTCCACCATCCGCAGCGCGTCGGCGGCCTCCCAGATGTCTCCGTTGCCCAGCACCGGGATGTCCACCGACGCGGCCAGCTCGCCGATGGCGTCCCAGTCAGCACGACCGGAGTACGCCTGCGCGACCGTGCGGCCGTGCAGCGCGATCGCCGCGCAGCCGCTCTCCTGGGCGATCCGGCCGGCGTCGAGGTAGGTCAGGTGGTCCTCGTCGATGCCCTTGCGGGTCTTCATCGTGACCGGCACGCCGTAGGGCGCCGCCGCGCGGACGGCGTGCTCGAGGATGTCGGCCAGCAGGCCGCGCTTCCATGGAAGCGCGCCCCCGCCACCCTTGCGCGTGACCTTGGGGACGGGGCAGCCGAAGTTCAGGTCGATGTGGGCGACGCCGTACTCCGCGCAGAGGATCTCGGTCGCCTTGCCGACGTAGACGGGGTCGGTGCCGTAGAGCTGGACCGAGCGCGTGGTCTCCAGCTCGTCGAAGACCAGCATGTCCTTGGTGTGCTGGTCGCCCTCCACCAGGCCGCGGCTGGTGATCATCTCGCAGACGTAGAGGCCGGCGCCCTGCTCGGCCGAACCGGCAGACGCGCGAAGGGCGCTGAAAAGCGGGCGGGCAAAGCCGCGTTGCGGGGCGCTGTTGGTCGGGCCAAACGGGGCGCGGGAATTCAGCTCGGCATCGGTTTGCAGGGTTCCGGCCACCGCATCAAGACGGATCATGTCGCCGTCGGTCAGCTGTCCGATCGAGCCGCCGGCAACGGCTTCGGGCATGACATGAATGGCTGTCTCTTATACA
>NZ_LUPI01000015.1:0-44069 GCF_001627265.1 Nocardioides sp. REDSEA-S30_B4
GTTCCTAGACAGCTCCACTCCACACCGGGGAGGCCTTCGTCCATCTACAGATCAGACCGTGTCGTCGCAGGATCTCGACCAACGTGCCTGGGCATCACATCTAGGGACGGCACGTCCACGCCCTCGGAGAGGCAGCGGGCGTTGGTGAGGATGCGACACGACCCCTCCGCAGGCTCCTCGCGCAGCCAGTCGAGCTTGGTGTTGCGCTCGAGGGCGTTGAACGTGCCGTCGACGTGCTGCACGGTGCACGAGAGCGGCAGCTTCCCGCGGTCGTCCTCCAAACCGGTGCTGCGGGCGTAGTGGCTGGTGATGTCTGTGAACAGCGCCTCGACCCGCTTGGAGTCGGCGATGTTGCCCGCGAACGCCACCGCCCGCCGCATCGGGGCGCTGTCAGGGGCGAAGGAGTGCTCTGCCTTGCCGACCTTGGCCAGACCGTTGTAGCAACCGACCAGCTTGGCGGCGTCGTCCAGCTGGATCTCGCTGCTGGAGATCTGCTGCTGGAACGTCCGCGCCACCGACTCCTCGTCCACGGCCAGGACCAGGACCTTGTAGTCGGTCAGCAGGTCACGCTGGACGGCCTCGCCGAACCCGAGGCGGTGCAGCTCGGGGCCGTAGACCTCCTCGTCATCCATCGAGGCCACGACCGCGTTGAGCTCGCCGGCCTTGGTGCGAGACGCGTCGGTGTAGATCCGCGGAGTCGCGGTCATGTAAAGCCGCCGCGCGGCCGGGAGGAACGCGTTGTCGTGGACCTTCACGAACGCCGACTCATCCGCACCCGCCAGCGTGACGCCGGTGGTGCGGTGCGCCTCGTCGCACACGATCAGGTCGAACGGGTCCCGGCCCTGCATCGCCTTCGCGACGACCTCGATGGACTGGTACGTCGAGAACACCACCGTCATCGCGGTCGTCTCAGCCCGAGCCGCATCGAGACGCTCGCGGATGGTGGCGACGTCGGTGGTCGCGGGCAGCGCCAGGTCGACGGTCGCGATGTCCTCGTCGTTGCTCGACCTCCTAGTCGACTTCGCATCCGAGCACACCGCCAGCGGCCGGATCGGAACCTCGGCCTGGGCCACCCACTCCCGCACCGTCTGCGACAGCAGCGAGATCGAGGGGACCAGGAACAGCACCGCCCCACCCGCGCCGACGTTCTGCTCCGCCAGGCGCAGGGAGGTGAAGGTCTTGCCGGTGCCGCACGCCATGATCAGCCGGCCGCGCTCGTGCGCGCCGAAGCCGGCCACGACCTTCTCGATCGCCGTCACCTGGTGGGGGCGCAGCGGGTTCTTCTCTCGCAGCTCCAGCTCGATGGTGGGCTGGGTGGGGTCGAGGAAGTGCCAGTCGACCCGGGAGTGCTCCAGCTCCGAGAGCCCCAGACGACGTACGGGTTTGGCCTGGTCCTTCAACGCCTGCTCGGCGTTGGCGTTCCACTTCTCCGTGGTCGACACGATGATCCGCTCCGCGAACGCGGTCGTGCCCGACGCGGCCAGGAAGCTGTCGATCATCGGCTTGGAGACCGACGTCGTCGGCGCGAAGAACTTGCACTGGATCGCCACCAAGTCACCGGTCGTCCGGTTCTCCGCCACCAGGTCGATGCCGGTGTCGTGCTTGCCCTGGTTGCCCGGCCACTCACCCCACAACCACACGTGGGAGAACTGGTCGGCCCACAACGGGTCCGTGCGCAGGTAGGACTGCACCAACCGCTCGAACTTCGCGCCCTTGTCAGCCTCCGAGAGCGCCGACGCCCTCAAATGGTCGAGCACCTGGTAGATCGACGTCGTCACCGGTCTGTTTCTACCAGTGGCCAGCGTTCGGTAAAGACATTCGGCCGAAGGCGGGGCGCCTGGGCGTGGCGCGACCTAGGCTGCCGCCCAGGAGTCACGGAGGTGCGGCCATGGGTGCCCTGATCGCGGGTGGCGGCAGCGGTGCCGTGGCCTCCTCGGCGCACGCCGGCTGCACCCGCTTCCGGATGACCGACCCGCTGCTGACGGGTCGGAGCCGGCGTACCCTCGCGTCGGCGCTGGGCCACCCCGACGTCGGCGGGAAGATCCCCGACGCGCGCTGGGTGCGGGCGCTGGCCTTCGAGCGGATGGTCCACGACCAGGCATTCGTCTCCGAGCTCCTGACCCGAGCCGTCGGCCTGCTAGAGCTGGAACGCCCCGCAGCCGTGCGGATCCGCTCGGGCGGCGACTCCGTCGACACGACGGCGACGGAGCTCGCCTCCGCACACTTAGCGGCGAAGCACGCGGGCGAGGCGACCATGCTCTTCGGCCTGCGGGTGCCCTTCGTCGAGCTCGCCGACCAGCGCGCCACCGACGTGCGCCCCGACTTCGCGATCGTCGCCTCGCGCACCGACGCCGCCGGTAACCGGGTCGGGTCGTGGCTGGTGATGGGCGACGCTAAGGACTACGAGCGGGTCCGCTCGCGCATCGACGACGGACGGATGCTCAAGGGCTTCCTCCAGGTCGCACTCGGGGCGGAGTCGGCCGCGGAGTGGAGCCGGCTGCCGGCCGGCATGCAGGTCCACCGGTACGGGGCGCTCGCCGTGCCCCGCAACGCCTACCTGCGACCCGAAGCGGTCGTGGAGGACCTGGCCGACCACCGCCGGGAGGTGCGGGCGCGCGTCCACGAGCGCGTGACGGCCTACCGCGCCGCCGGGGAGCAGGCGTTGACGGATGCGGAGCTCGCCGCCCACGTGGCACACCTCGAGGCGGCGTACGACCCGGGGACCTGCTCGACGTGCTCGCTCTTCCGCTACTGCCGCGCCGAGCTGCGCGGGTCCAGCGACCCGACCGCCGTGCTGGTCGAGATCGGGGTGCCGCCCGCCCAGCGCGCAGCCGTGGCCGGCCTCGTCGACGGGACGGGTGTGGCCCCGCCGGCCTCGACTCCGGCCAGTCTCGTCGCCCGGGTCGAGGCGACCATCACGGGGCTGCCGCAGGACACCGGTCGCGCCCGGGTCGACCCCGTCGGGCTGCCGGGGTGCGTCCATGTCGTCGTGGTCAAGTCCGACGCCGCGGCCCTGGGTGTGCACGGGATCGCGGTCCAGCGGCTCGACGGCAGCGGGACCGAGCCGTGGGAGCACCGCGTCTTCGCCCGGACCAACGCCACCGAGACCAGGCACGAGGTCATGCGCCTGCTCGGAGCGCAGGTGCGGGCCGTCCACGCCGCCGGCCACGGGCCGGTGCACCTGGTCGTCCCCGACGCCGCGACCGCCGACGTGCTGGTCTCAATGGCCGACTCCCTGGCGGGCGTCGAGCTCAGCCGGCTGGGGTGGGAGCGGGACCTGGCCGAGGGTCGCGAGGTGCTGACCTTCGACGGTGAGCCGGCGACCATCCCGGCCCCGCTGGACGAGGACGCGAGGACCGCGGTGAGCCTCCTGCTCGAGGATGACCGGGCCCGGGCCTTCGGGCTGCGCCAGGTCACCGTCGACCTGCGCGCGGTGCTGGCCTGCCACGTGGTGCCGGGTGGGCCGGCGTACGACGCGGGGCGTCTGGACTACCTTGTCGCCTGGGCCGAAGCGGACTCGCCGTTGGACCACCGGGCGGTCTCGGACGCGATCGCCGACGGCGAGCACACGCCTGGGGCGCGGCTGTCGAACGCCGTCTCCGACGAGGTGCACGCGGCCGGTCGCCCGGGGGAGAAGGGTGACCCCGCGACGTACGAGAAGCGGGTGTTGGACGCCCTCGAGTACCGCGTCGATGTGCTGCTGCGCGCCGCCGCCGTGCTCGAACGGCTGCCGGTCTCGCGGCTGCGCGACGCCTACCGCTCGCTGGAGTCCGACGCCCAGGAGGTCTGGGGGCGACGGCTGGCTCTGCAGGCTTCGGACCTGGTCCGCTTCTCGCGGACCTACCGCTACTGGCGCAACGCGCAGGTGGAGATGCTCGAGGCTGACCGCAGGTGCCGGGACCAGCTGGGCGCGCTGCTGGACCGGCAGGTGGCGATGGACCGTGCGGTCGACGCGGGGGTCAAGGAGCTCGCCGTCGCGCGCGTCGTGGCCACCGGACCCCTGCGGCTCGAGGTCGCGTCGCGCCGACTGGTCCACGGTTCGAAGGTCGTGCTGCTGCATGGTCCGGCCGGTGCCGCGGTCGAGCAGCCCGGTGTCTCGCTCACCGTCCAGGCGGGCAGCTTCAAGCTGAGCGGCATGTCCCTGGGCGTGCTGTCCGACTCCGAGGACGGACAGCCGGGGCTGGTGTGGTCGTGCACCGTCGAACCGACTCTGTCGGTCGGGGACACGATCGTGGTGGCCGAGGCGGAGTGGCTCGGCGGGACCTACCGGTCCGGTCATGAGATCGCGGTCAAGCGGCCCGGCCGGGACGCGCTCGCTGCACCCAAGAAGGACTGCGACGCGACCTCCTACGCCGCCGACCCGGCGGGTCACGCGTGGTGCTGCCGACCGCACGAGGCAGCCGAGGCCGAGTGGTCCGACTCCATCGCCGAACGGCGGGCGAAGGGCGAGCTGAACCCTCAGGTGTGGCCGCCGGTCGTCGACGAGGAGCGCTTCGACCCTGCGTCCGGGAACGACGGCACGGCGGACCTCGACCCGCCCGCGGTCCCGGACGGACTGACGATGGACGACCTCGAGTGAGCGCCCCCGTCGTGTTCCGGCCCGGAGCGCCGGTACCTGACGACGCCCGCCACCACGGCCAGGCCGTCGCCGCTAACGTCATCGCCTCGGCCGAGGCGACCGCCGCGCTCATGGGCGTGCTCAACGGGGTCGAGTCCTACGACAAGATCCTGCTGCGAGCGGCCGCCGGCGCGGGGAAGTCGGTGGCCCTGGTGCAGATGGTGGGCGAGGCGTTGGCCAACCCCAACTGTCTGCGGGTGGCCGTCACCGCCTTCGCCAACAAGCAGGTCATCCCGCTCGCGCGACGGCTCGGGGCGACGTACGGCGAGGAGAAGGTGTGCCTCTTCGTCTCCGAGAAGTGGTTGCCGAAGCTGCCCGACGGCATCGACGACGATTGCACCGTCGTCACCAAGTCCAAGAACATCCCCGAGAGCGCGCGTGTCGTGCTCGGCGTCTCGCACAAGTTCAAGGTCTTCAACGAGATGAACCGGATGCTCGAGCGACTGGGGGTGGGCGCCAACGGGGAGCGGATCTTCGACGTGCTCTTCGTCGACGAGGCGTGGCAGCTGCCGCTCCACCTCTTCAGCGGGGTCGAGGGATATGCGCCGGTCGCGGTCGGTGTCGGCGACGTCGGGCAGCTGCCGCCGATCGACCCCTCGGAGAACCCGTGGCGCGGCGACCCCGGGTACAACCCGTACCGAGCCTGGCCGACGGCGTACGAGGGACTTCCGACCACCTGCGCCCGCGACCTGCCCGCCGTGTGGCGGCCGACCGCCGAGCAGCTGCCGCTGTGGCGGGCGTTCTACGGCGACTGGGACCGGCTCGACTGCGTGGCCGGCCCCGGCGACCGGACGATCGAGCTGCCCGACCTCCGCGAACCGGCACGCTCTGTCTGGAGCGCCGTCGCCGGTGGTCATGCCACGCTGCTGGAGGTCGAGGGGTTGGCCGAAGCCGAGGCCCCGGACATCGACCAGCCGTTGCTGGACCACCTCGAGACACTGCTCCTCCCGCTGCTGGAGGAGGGCTTCACCGTCGTCGAGCAGACCTACGACAACGACGGCGAGCCGGAGGGGGAGCGCCGCATGCCGTCCGACGCCCCGACCGGCGACCCCCTCATCGTCATCCTGGCCACGCGAAACCAGGCCGTCGACGACGCCACCGACCTCGTGGAGCGTCTCACCGACAAGCTCGGCCTTCCCGAGGGCGTGCTCGTCGCCTCGACCGTCGACTCCTGGCAGGGGCAGACCAACCGCATCACCATCGCCCTGCATCCGCTCTCTGGCGCCGACAAGCTCGACGACTTCAACTCCGCGTTCGGGCGGCTGGCCGTCACCTGCACCCGTGCCACCCACGGCCTGCTCGTGCTCGCCAGGGCTGGTCTCGACGAGCTACTCGACGGCGCGGCGGCTCGCCCAGGTACGCCCGTCGGGGAGCCGGGCACGAGGGCGCTTCCGCGGCAGACGCATCAGCGGATCCTCTCCGCTTTTCAGCGCGGCTGCGTCAGCGTCCGTCAGGAAGCCGGCCCGCCATCATGACGGGGCGTGAGCGAGAACCTGCTCCAGCCCCAACAAGGCGCGTCGCCAGTTGGAGATTCCGGCTTCTTGCGTGGATGAGCTTGTTGGTCGGAGGCGCGCTCCTCTTGGCAGTGGTGGCGCCTGTCGGTCTCCTGGGAGTACCGGGGTGGATCAGGCCAGACTCCGATTCAACGGTCGACGGTTTACCCGACTCGACAAGCATCGACACGGACGGTGACGGCCTTTCGGACGCTGTTGAGGAAGCTGGCTGGACCACGTCGGCCGGAAGGATTCATCGGACGGATCCGACGCTTGGCGATACCGACGGTGACAGGCTGAGCGACGGGGATGAGGCCGGTCTTTGGGTCGAGGACCGGAACGGGCTCCCCGTTCATGTGGGCCTGTCGGACCCCCAAGCTGCCGACACCGACGGCGATGGGCTGAACGACGCTGTCGAGACCGGATGGCCGCCCGCTGCAGGGACGATGCGACTAGTCGCATTCGAGGTCTCGAACCCTCAGGTAGAAGACTCCGACGGTGACGGGATCTGGGACGGCGACGAGCTCTTCCTGGACATGGATCCGTAGGCTGTCGATACAGATGCGGACGGCTTGACTGACGTCGAGGAGCTCGAATTCGGCTCGGATCCGACGTTGTCAGACGCGGACGAGGACGGCCTTGAGGACGCGGTTGAGCGCGACCGGGGTTCCAATCCGCTGTCGTATGACCTAGATGCGAACGAACAGCTGGCGGCGGGCGAGGCGGGGTTCAGGTATGGCGATTGCGTCGAGTGTGCCCTGGACACCGGCCTGCGGCTGGAACAGATCGAGTCACCCGAGTATCTAGCGGGACACCTTGCTAGCGGCGTCGCAGTGTTCGGGGACGTGAGGGACGTCGCTCTCAACTTGTGGAAGCGGGAGTTCGTCTCGGCTGGCATCGCCTCGTTGGGCCTGCTGCCGGCGGTGGGGGATGGGACCAAGGCGGCGTCGCTGCTCACCAAGTTCGCTCAGCGAAGTGATCGAGCTGCAGAGGCTGTTCGTCTGGTCGCCGAGCGGCTCCCTCTGCCCGACTCGGTGAAGAAGAAGGTGTTGGCCGCGCTCCCCACCCGTGTGGGCAGGCTGCCCATGGGGCTGGTCGGCGGGCCAGCGACGTACGTGGTGTACCGGGGGGACGACCACATCGGTATCACCAGCGACTTCGTGCGTCGCCAAGCGCAGCACGCGCGAGCTGGCCGCACGTTCATCCCGGAGCAGTTGCCGGGAGCCAGTGGTCTGTCTCGAGGTGAGGCTCGAGCGATCGAGCAGGCGTGCATCGTCGAAGGAGGGCTCGCCTCCCTGGGTGGGGGCCTACAGAACCGGATCAACAGCATCAGCCCCACCAGGGCCTACTACTCGGCGGCATTGGAGGCTGGCAGAGCGTTGCTGTTCGAGCTCGGGGCCGAGTGCCCCATGACATCAGTGCCATGAGGTGCGCTGCTCGCCTGGCCGAGCACGCGGCAATTCAGGGTCGAACCAGGAGGGCTGTCTGAACCAACTGCCCCGCTGAGCGCCGGCGGAGGGAGGCGCCGTGGAACTAGGTCCAAATCGCGGCCGGCCACCCGTCACCCAGGTCCTCCGGAGGATCCGGGTAGGCGAGCGCGACCCCCGCCGCGTACCGGCTGGCGCTCCAGCACGCAACAGCCGCATCGAGCACGTCATCGACTCCAGCGCTCCTACCCGCCGGGCCGAGGTCGTAGAGAAGTTCCACACCTGCAGACGCCAATCGCGCGCCTCTCTTCCGCGCCGGCCCAGGTCGACTTGGCTGACAGGAGATTCCCTCAGGTGGTTCGCTGATCTTTCCAGCAAGCCGGACGTAACGACCTCAGACGACTCCTAGCCCAAGGGAACGAGCCGCCATCTTCAATCCCTCGTCGAAAGTGGCAATGCGAGCCGAGGTCTGCTCGGCGGTCAGCAACACACAACAGTCGGGCATCTTCGCCCGCGTGTGTGCACGAAGTCGGGCCAGCCGGGTAGCGGCATCGTCGGGTAGAGGTGTGGTCTCAATGCCGAGCGCACGGAGGTCGGCCGACATCTCCTGGTCACGGTTCTCCCGAGCCGCCCGGACGAGTACTTCGGCGGCGTTGATCGGACCGATGGTCATGGGCTCAGTCGGGTGAGTGGCGAATAGGTCCTCTGCCGCCGCGTGGTGGGCGTCGTTCGCATCGAACAGGGCGATCAGCACTGCGGCGTCGAGAGCGATCATTCGGGCCACTCAGCCCGCAGGTCGTCGAGATAGCCGGGCTCGTAGAGGCCGGTGTAGGAGCCGCTGATCCGCTGCATGGCGGTGAGACGGTCGCTACGGCGTTCGGCGATCTCGGGGTCGATGCTCTTGTGGCCTTCTGCGATGAGGCGGCGAAGGAGGCGTGCGGGTTTGTTGCGGTCAGCGGGCCACCTGCGAGCGGCAGCGTGCAGCGCCTCGGAAACCTCAGGTGTTTCGGTGACGGGGTACCGGCGCTTCGTAGTCGGCATGCTCAAAGTGTAACACCTAGCCGTGGTGTCACACCCTGTTCGGCAGCCTTGCCCCGACCGCGAATGCGTCGTGCGAAGCCGTGGCAGTGCCGACGGATGGGGGTCCGCCTTGCGGCGGCGGAAGGACGCGGCGGCAGCGAACACCGCGCTGATACGCGCCGACATCGGCTGGGGCGATCGCCGGACCGTCCCCGTTGCGTCGGGCGAAGGGACATGTCAACATGCATTCCAGACCGTGCGGTCAGTAATTGTCGTCGCGGTCCCCCTTCCCTGGAGGAGCGCATGGCGGGCACGGCGACGGACGAGGAGCTGGAGCGGCACTTCGAGGCGGTGATCGCGCGGCACGACCGGATCGAGCCGCGCGACTGGATGCCCGAGGGCTACCGGAGGACGCTGGTGCGCCAGATCGCCCAGCACGCGCACTCGGAGATCATCGGCATGCAGCCGGAGGGCAACTGGCTGACCCGGGCGCCCTCGCTGCGCCGCAAGGCGGTGCTGCTGGCCAAGGTGCAGGACGAGGCCGGGCACGGGCTCTACCTCTACTCCGCCGCCGAGACGCTCGGGGTCTCCCGGGCCGAGCTGGTCGAGAAGCTGCTCACCGGCCAGCAGAAGTACTCCTCGATCTTCAACTACCCGACGCTCTCGTACGCCGACGTCGGCACGATCGGCTGGCTGGTCGACGGGGCGGCGATCTGCAACCAGGTGCCGCTGTGCCGCACCTCCTACGGTCCCTACGGGCGGGCGATGATCCGCGTCTGCAAGGAGGAGTCCTTCCACCAGCGGCAGGGCTTCGAGCTTCTGATGACGATGATGCGCGGCACCGACGAGCAGCGCGCGATGGTGCAGGAGTCGGTCGACCGCTTCTGGTGGCCGGCGCTGATGATGTTCGGCCCGCCCGACGACGACTCGCCCAACACCGCCCAGTCGATGGCGTGGGGCATCAAGCGCGACACCAACGACGAGCTGCGGCAGAAGTTCGTCGACATGACCGTGCCCCAGGCCGAGGTGCTCGGCGTGACGCTGCCCGACCCGGGGCTCGTCTGGAACGAGGAGCGCGGACACCACGACTTCACCCAGCCCGACTGGGAGGAGCTCCGCGCCGTCATCGGCGGCGAGGGTCCGTGCAACGCCCAGCGGCTGACGCACCGGCAGCGCGCCAACGACGAGGGAGCCTGGGTCAGGGAGGCCGCGACGGCGTACGCCGCCAAGCAGCGGCACGAGCAGCAGGAGCGGCACGAGCAGGAGGCGACGGCATGACCGCACCGCAGGGCGAGTGGCCGCTGTACGAGGTGTTCGTGCGCGGCAAGCGCGGGCTCAACCACGTCCACGTCGGCTCGTTGCACGCGGCCGACGACGCCTCGGCCGTGCGCAACGCCCGCGACGTCTACACCCGCCGCAACGAGGGCGTGAGCATCTGGGTCGTGCGCGCGGACGCGATCACCGCCTCGAGCCCGGACGAGAAGGACCCGCTCTTCGCGCCGGCCGGCGACAAGGTCTACCGGCACCCCACGTTCTACTCCCTGCCCGACGACGTCCCCCACATGTGAGACCGACGATGAGCCACGACGACTCCGTCTACGACGGACTGCTGACAGAGAGCGAGGGCTGGGCCTTCGGGACCTCCTTCGAGGACCCCCTGGCCGGGGTCGACCTCACCGTCCCCGACGGTGTCGACCCCCGCGAGCTCGGTGCCTACGCGCTGCTGCTCGGCGACGACGCCCTGGTGCTGAGCCAGCGGCTGATCGAGTGGTGCAGCAACGCGCCCGACCTCGAGGACGACATCGCGCTGGCCAACATCGCCCTCGACCTCCTCGGTCAGGCCCGGCTGCTGCTGGCCCGCGCCGCGGCCGCCGACCCCGGCCTGGTGCCGGTGCTGCCCGCAGGGTCGCCGGTGCCGCCGGAGGACGCGCTCGCGTTCTTCCGAGACGACCGCGACTTCCGCAACGTGCGGATGGTCGAGGTGCCACCCGGCGACTTCGGCGAGACCATCGCGCGGCTGCTGGTCTTCTCCTGCCACCGACTCGCGCTGCTGCAGCGACTCACCGCCAGCCGCGACCAGGTGCTCGCCGCGATCGCCGCCAAGGGCGTCAAGGAGGTGACCTACCACCGCGACTACGCCGCCCGCTGGTTCGTGACCCTCGCGCAGGGCACCGAGGAGTCCCGTCGCCGGGTGGTCGCCGGGCTGGAGGCCGTGATGGCCTTCCACGACGAGCTCTTCGAGGGGAGTGCCGAGGAGCTGGCTGCCGAGCGCCAGGGCCTCGGCCCCGACCCGCAGTCGCTCGCGGGGGAGGTCGGTGCCGTCGTCGACCAGGTGCTGGCCGTGGCGGAGGTCGAGCGGCCGGTCGTCACGCAGGTCGGTCGCGCGGCAGGCTGCGCCGGCCGCGAGGGTCGGCACACCGAGGCCCTGTCGCGGATGCTCGCCGAGATGCAGGTGGTCGCCCGAGCACACCCCCTGGGGCTGTGGTGAGCGCCGTGGCGCTGCTCGACGCGCGCGAGGTCGCGGCGCAGGTCACCGACCCCGAGATGCCGATGCTCACCCTCGCCGACCTCGGCGTCCTGCGCGAGGTCGACCGGGACGGCGACCGGGTCACGGTGACGATCACCCCGACGTACTCCGGCTGCCCGGCGATGGCCACCATGCGCGACGACCTCGAGCGGGCCCTGCTGCGCGCCGGGTACGCCGAGGTCCACGTCCGGGTGAGCCTGAGCCCCGCGTGGTCCAGCGAATGGATCTCCGAGGCCGGGCGCGAGGCGCTGCGGGCGCACGGACTGTCGGCCCCCGGGCCCGTGGAGCGTGCGGAGGCCGGAGCGCCGGTCGCGCTGACGCTGCTGCACACCCGACGCGCGCTCTGCTGCCCGCGGTGCGGATCCTCCGCGACGGAGCTCGTCTCGGAGTTCGGCGCGACGGCGTGCAAGGCGATGTACCGCTGCACCGCCTGCGCCGAGCCGTTCGAGCACGTCAAGGAGATCTGATGACCGCGCTCGAGGACGAGACCGTCGCCCCTCGCGCCCGCGCCTTCTACCCGTTGACCGTCGCGGCCGTCGAGGCGCTCACCGACGACTCGGTCGCGGTCACCTTCGACGTGCCCGAGGAGCTGCGTGAGCGGTTCGACTTCGCGGCGGGCCAGTCGCTGACGCTGCGACGGATGATCGACGGCCGCGAGCACCGTCGTACCTACTCCATCTGCGCCGCGGTCGGGCAGCCGCCGCGGGTCGGCGTGCGCGAGGTTCCCGGCGGGCTCTTCTCCTCCTGGCTGGTGCGCGAGGTGCGGCCCGGTGACGTCGTCGAGGTCCAGCCGCCCTCGGGCCGCTTCCGCGCCGACCCGGCCGCGGGTGGCCGGCACCTCTGCATCGCAGCCGGGTCCGGGATCACCCCGATGCTGTCGATCGCCTCGTCGGTGCTGGCCCGTCCCGACGCGCGGGTCACGCTGCTCTACGGCAACCGGACGGCGGGCTCGGTGATGTTCGCCGAGGAGCTGGCCGACCTGAAGGACCGGCACCCGACGCAGCTGGAGCTCGTCCACGTCCTGTCGCGGGAGCCGCGGGCCGTCGACCTCTTCTCCGGACGGCTCGACGCCGAGCGGCTGCGTCGCTTGCTGACGGCGCTAGTGCCCCTGGCCGCCGTGGACCACGTCTGGCTGTGCGGCCCGTTCGGCATGGTCGTCGACGCCCGCGCGGTCCTCGCCGACCTGGGGGTCCCCGAGGAGCGGGTGCACGCGGAGCTCTTCTTCGTCGACGAGCCCCCGCCCGAGGTGCGCCACCACGACGAAGTCATCGAGGGCGACGTCAGCCAGGTGACGGTGGTCCTCGACGGCAGGTCGACGACCACACCCATGCCGCGAGGACGCGACCTGCTCGACTCCGCCGCGGCGGCACGCGGCGACGTCCCGTACGCCTGCAAGGGCGGGGTGTGCGGCACCTGCCGCGCCAGGGTCACCGCCGGCGAGGCAGACATGCGCCGCAACTATGCCCTGGACCCCGACGAGGTCGCCCGCGGCTTCGTCCTGACCTGCCAGACCTTCCCGGTCTCCGACGAGCTCACCGTCGACTTCGACGCCTGAGCGCGGAGGATCACGAGCGCAGGGCCTCGGCCAGCGCGCGGATCGTGGAAGTGGGGTGCTGCGTGCCCGGGAAGTAGGCGCACACCCGGTCCGCGACGTCGCCGAAGCGGCGCTTGATCTCCGCGGCGCACTCCTCGGGGGTGCCGACGACCGCGAGCGTGCGCAGCAGGTCGTCGTCGACGAGGTCGATCATCGTCATGATGTCGCCGGTCTTGGACAGGGCGTTCAGCTCGGGCTGCAGGTCGCCCCGGCCCTCGATCTCGAGCACCGAGCGGTACGCCGGCGTCGAGCCGTAGAACGCGAGCAGCCCGCGCACCCCGACGCTGGCCGCCTCGACCTCCTCGGGCGTGGTCCCCATCGCGACGATCGCCTGCGGGAAGATGTCGATGCGCTCGCGACCGGAGATCTCGAGACCCTCCGCCACGGCGACGAGGGTCCGCTCCCGGAAGTGTCGCTCGCTGTGGAACGGCATCACCAGCAGCCCGTCGGCGACCTCCGCGGCGGTTCGGGTCATCAGCGGACCGAGGGCGCCGAGCAGCACCGGGGGGATGCCGTGCGGGTTCGGGCCCGGGACGAACGTGGGTGGCATCAGGGTGTGCTTGGTGAACTCGCCGCGGAAGTCGAGGCGGGTCCCGTCCTGCCAGGCCTGGAGGATCGCCTTCACCGCGAGCACGGTCTCGCGCATGCGCGCGGCCGGGCGGCTCCACTCCGCGCCGTACCTGTTCTCGATGTGCGGCTTGATCTGCGAGCCGAGCCCGAGGCGGAACCGGCCGCCGCTGAGCAGGTGCAGGTCGTAGGCCAGGTTGGCCAGGTGCATCGGGCTGCGCGGCAGCGCGATCGCCACGTTGGTCATCAGGTCGGTCGGCGGTGATCGGTCGTGGTCGCAGCCGTGGACGTGGTCCCGGTCGCAGCGTCGCAGCGGGGGTCATCGCCGGCGCACGCCCTCGACGATGAGGCGGGTCGTGGACTCGACCCAGTCGTCGTCCAAGGCTTCCGGGCCGCGGATGAGGGTCGCCGCCAGGCAGGCGCCGATGGCGAGCTCGAGCAGGTGGAGGACGTCCACGTGGGCGTCGAGCTCGCCGCGGGCCACGGCCCCGGCGACGGTCTCCTGCAGGCCGCGCCACCCGGTGCCCTCGAACCGCTCGAGCACCCGGCGGTTGAGGTCGGGGTCGCCGGCGGCCTCGCCGACCAGGCCGGGGACGGCCAGCCGCGCCAGCGGCGAGGTCAGCATCCGGGCGGTGCGCCGCACCAGCCCCGAGACGTCGGTGGCCAGGTCGCCCGACGCGACCGGGGCCTCGGTGTCCTCGCCCCGGAACACGGCCTCGTGGACCAGGTGCGCCTTGGTCGGCCACCGGCGGTAGACGGCCGGGCGCGACGTCCCCGCCCGGGTCGCCACCGCGGCGAGCGTCAGGTCGGCGTACCCGACCTCGAGCAGCAGCGCTGCCGCGGCGTCGAGCGCTGCGGCGTCGATGCGCGCGTCGCGCGGTCGTCCCTGCTCGTTGGTCATGGCTCTTCCCATCAACGTGACAAGCGTAACGTAAGTGGTATGACGCACGTCACGAGTCGACTGGTCGAGCTCGGCAGCATCGAGGACGCACGGTACGGCGGCAAGGCCTGGGGCCTGGCCCGACTCGAGCGCGCGGGCTTCCGGGTCCCACCCGCCTTCGTCCTCGCTGACGTCGACCCCGACGACCTGCCGGCAGGCCTGCGCGAACGGCTCGACGCCATGCCGGGGCGGGTCGCCGTCCGGTCCTCGGCGACGGGTGAGGACGGTGCGGCAGCGTCGTTTGCCGGACAGTACGAGTTGAGCTGATCCAGCCGGTCGCCGGGGAGTCGCTGTACGCCGAGTTCCTGGCCGAGCACCCGGCCGGCGCGCTGCACCACGTCGCCTTCGAGACCGAGAACCTGGCCGCCTCGGTCGCGGACGCCGGGCTGCCCGTGCTGTCGGAGGGGTCGATGAGCGGCGGGCTGATGCGCTTCGCGTACCTCGACGGGTCGGCGCACGGGGTGCCGTTCGTCGAGCTGCTGTGGCTGTCGGAGGAGATGCGGGAGATCTTCGCGGCGATGCGCCGCGGATGAGCGCGGGATCGAGCCCGGGTGACGACCGTCACCGCTAGTCTCCAGCGATGCAGACCGTCTCCCGTCCCGCCGTACGCCGACTGCTGCTCGCCGCCGCGTCCTTGGCGCTGGCAGCGGGGACGCTCAGCGTCGCCGGCCTCGGCACCGCCGCCGACGTCGAGCCGCGCCCCACGCCGCAGGCGCGGTGCCAGGGCGCGAGGGACCTGCCCGAGACCGACATCCAGGGCAGGGTCCCGCTGGCCGACTACGTGTCGGGGCGGGCGGCGCAGGGCTACCGGTGCAACGCGGCGCAGGTCGCCCACCACGGCACCTCGGGCGGCTTCAAGGTCGAGCGCTACACCGACCGGCAGGGCCGCACGTGTGCCTACTACGACTCCACCCTGCTCTTCCCGCGCGACGTCCTGTTCAACGCGGTCGAGGGGTTGGGCGTGATCGCCCTCGACATGACAGACCCGCGCAACCCCGTGCAGACAGCCACGCTGACCTCGCCGGCGATGCTGAGCCCCCACGAGTCGCTGCTGGTCAACAAGAAGCGCGGCATCCTCGCCGCCGTGCTCGGCAACCCGGCCACCAACCTCGGCATCGTCGACCTCTACGACGTCGGCACCGACTGCCGCTCGCCCGAGCTGCTCTCCTCGACCCGCTCGGCCGCCTTCGGTCACGAGAGCGGCTTCGCCCGCGACGGCCGCACCTTCTGGGTCGCCGGCACCACGGGCGGCAACCTCACCGCCGTCGACATCAGCGACCCGCGCGAGCCGGTGCAGGTCTTCGAGCAGACCGGCGTCCGCTACCACGGGCTGCGGCTCTCCCGGGACGGTCGCACGATGTACGTCGCGGTGACGGGCGGGTCGGAAGGAGCGATGAGCACCGCCGGGCTGAGGGTCCTCGACGTCTCCCAGGTGCAGGACCGTCGGCCCGAACCCGACGTCGAGGTCGTCTCCGACCTCACGTGGAAGACGGTCTCGATCCCGCAGTCGGCCGAGCCGTTCACCCGGCGCGGCCGCGACTACCTCCTGGAGACCGACGAGTACGCCGACTACCAGGGTGACCGGGAGATCGGCGCCGCGCGGATCATCGACATCGAGGACCCGAAGCGGCCGAAGGTCGTCTCCGACATCCGCCTGGCCGTGCACGAGGCCGGCTTCGGCAGCGGCGAGCAGGCGCTCGACCCCGGCGCACTGATCCCCGTGCAGGGCTACGCCTCGCACTACTGCTCGGTGCCCTACGTCAAGAACCCCAAGATCGTCGCCTGCTCGATGATCCTGTCCGGCCTGCGCATCTTCGACATCTCCGACCTGAAGCGACCGCGCGAGATCGCCTACTTCAACCGGCCGGTCCTGCCCGGCAGTGGGACGCTGCAGCCGACCGCGCTCGGGGCGTTCGCGATGGCGCGGCCGGCCTGGGACGTCAAGCGCCGTCATGTCTGGTACTCCGACGGCAACTCCGGCTTCTACGTCGTCGCGCTGCGCGGGCCGGCTCGGAAGCTGCTGCGCCGCTGACCGCTAGCGTCACGGCATGCGACCCCTCCCTCTCGCGCACGCCGCCCGGTCCCTGGCTGCCGTCGGGCTGGTCGAGCTGGCGCTGGCCGCCCGCGGCCGCAGCGTGCTGGACGACCTGGGCGAGGTCGTCATCGACCACTCGCCGCTGCCGCTGGTCGAGCTGGGCGTGCAACTGATGGGCACCACCGACAAGCCGCTGCTGCGGCTGCAGTCGCTCGCTGCCCTCGTCGCGAGCGGCACCGTGCTGGGGGCCCGGGCCGCCCCCGGCCACGGTCGCGTGAGTCGGCGTACGACGACGCTGGGCGTGGCCGGCGTCGCCGCCCTGGCCGCGGCGCGGGTCGTGCTCGCCCGGCAGCAGCCGCAGGTCCGCGCCGAGCTGGCGCGACCTTCCGCCGCGGTGTCCGACGGCGCCGATGCCTGGGACGCTTCACCAATGGTCACGCCGGTGGAGGACTTCTACGTCACCGACGTGACGATGCGTGCGCCCGTCGTCGACGCCGCCGCGTGGCGGCTGGAGGTGGAGGCGGCCGACGGGGCCCGCGCGGTGGTGGACGCCGACCGGCTGGCCGGGCTGGACCTCCAGGAGCGCCAGGCGCTCCTCGCGTGCGTCCACAACCGTCCCGGCTGGGACCGGCTGGGGCAGCAGTCCTGGACCGGTCTCCCCCTGCCCGACCTGCTGGCGGCCCTCGGGCTGCCGGTGCCCGACGCCGAGGACGAGTCGCTCGACCTGGTGATGGAGGGAGCCGACGGGCTGGTGATGACACTGCCGTGGCCCGAGGTCGTGGTGCGGCGCTCCTGGCTCGTGACCGGCATGGGCGGACGCCCGCTCACGGCCTCCCACGGGCACCCGGCGCGCGTGCTGACCGCCGGCCTCCCGGGGCAGTACGGCGGGCCCAAGTGGGTCACCGCGTTGCGGCTGCGCCCCGCGGGGTCGGTCACCGCCTCCTGGGTCGCCCGGGGCTGGCCGCGCGGACCGGTCGTGGTGCCGCTCATGGCGCGCATCGACTCCCTCGGCACGGTCGGCATGCCGCCGCGGCTGCCCCTGCGCGCGGTGCGGGTGGGGTCGCGCGACGGGGTGAGCGGCGTCGCCTGGGCCCCCGCCCACGGCGGTGTCGCCGGTGTCGACCTGCGCGTCGACGACGGCCCCTGGGTGGCCGCCGAGCTGGCCGGCGACCTCGGTCCGGACTCCTGGCGCCGGTGGCGCGCACCGCTGGACCTGCCGCCCGGCACCCACGAGCTCGCCGTCCGGTGCCGCGCGGGCGACGGGACCGTCCAGGCCGGCACCGGCCGACCGCCGTACCCCTCCGGTGCCGACGGGTTCCACCGGGTGCAGGTGAAGGTCGCTCGGGCCTAGGGTCGCTCCGTGGAGACTCCCCGCACCGTCCAGGCCTGGCACGCCCTCGCCGACACCCGCGACCCTGCCGGGCTCGACGCCCTCCTGCACGAGGACTGCGTCTTCCGCTCGCCCGCGGTGCACGCCCCGCAGGTCGGCAAGGAGCTGACCACGGCCTACCTCTCGGCCGCACTGGTCGTGCTCGGCCCGACGCTGGCCTACCAGCGTGAGTGGTACGCCGAGGACTCGGCGGTCCTGCAGTTCACCGCCGACCTCGACGGCGTCGTGGTCGAGGGCGTCGACATGATGACCTGGGCCGAGGACGGGCGGATCACCGAGTTCACCGTGATGGTGCGTCCGGTCAAGGGGCTCCACACACTCATGGAGAAGATGGCCGCCCAGCTGTTCGGGTGACGGGGTCCGTGTCGGGACGTCTCAGTCGCCCGGTGCCTGCAGCACCAGCTCGAAGCAGCTCCCGCTGGGGGAGTCGGACAGTCGCAGGTCCCCGCCGTTGGCCAGCGCGAGGGCGCGGCTGATGTGCAGGCCCAGGCCGCGGCCGGAGACCGCGTCGGCGGTGTCGGGGTGGCGGGTACGCCGGCGGAACACCTGGTCGCGGAAGTCCTCGGGGATCCCCGGGCCGTCGTCCTGGACGGCGATCACGACCTGGCGTGCACCGTCGGGGGTCGCGACGACGCGGGTCGCGCCTCCGGCGTACTTCGTGGCGTTGCCGAGCAGGTTGGCCAGCACCTGGTCGAGGTGACCCGGCTGGATGAGCGCGACCAGCTCCTCGGGACAGTGGACGTCGGGCTGGGCACCGCCGGGCTGTGCCGCAGCGGCCGCGCGCAGGTGGGGGAGGAGCGCCGTGGGCTCGGGTCGGGCGGTGAGGCCGCCGGGGTTGGTTTCGACGAGCGAGACGATGTCACGCAGCACGCCACCGATCTGGTCGGCGTTGCGCTGCACGACCCGGACCGCCGGCAGTGCCTCGTCGAGGTCGCCCTCCTCGAGGGCGTCGGTGGCGATCTCGGCGTACCCGGTCACCGACGCCAGCGGGTTGCCCACCTCGTGCGCGAGCATGCCCATCAGGTCGCTCTTGAACTCGCTGACCGCCTCGAGCTGGCGGTTGGTCTCGACGAGCTCGGCGGCCATCGCGGCGTTCTCCCGCAGTGGCTCCACGAGCACCGCGCGCTGCATCAGCGCGTAGAGCGGACCGAAGAGCAGCACGAACCACGGTCCGGCCGTCCACACCGCCGCCATCAGGCCGCCGGTGAGCACGACCCCGGCCTCGCCGACGTGGTAGCCCCGGCTGGTGAGCTGGGCCCGCAGCCACTGCTCGTCCTCCGCGTGGTTGAGCCAGGCGGACCCGGCGAACAGCAGGTGCTCGACCACGAGGAACACCAGTGCCGCGAGGACGAGCGTCGCCAGGCCCTCGCCACCGTCGCCGGCCATCCAGTTCGGCAGCCCGCCGAGCACCCAGCGCGGCACCAGCGAGGCGGCGCACCCGGCGAGGACCAGGAACCCCGCCGAGCCCAACCACTTCCACAGCGGCACCCGCAGCCCACGCCAGCGCGCGTGCGCGTAGGTGAGGGGTACGACGACGAGCAGCCATGCCGTGGGCAGCACCATCGCGCAGGCGAACGCCCACGCCGACAGCGCCTTGTGCGGCTGCTGCGCCACCGACAGCCCGCCGACCAGGACCCGGCCGATCTCCACGTTGAGCGCCGACATCGCGATCAGCACCAGGCAGGTGAACCAGTCCGGGGGTGTCATGTCGACCAGGCGGGCCTCCGCCCAGGGGCCCGTCAGCAGCAGCGGCAACGCCAGGGCCACCACGCCGGCTGCGACCAGGTAGACCTGCTCGCGGCGCGGGGCATCGCCGAACGAGAGGGGCGTCGTCACGGCGGCCCCCTTCCCTGGCGGTGGACACCCGTCCGTGGCGTCGCGGCGACCGCGTCCTCAGGTTAGGTGCTGCCGAGGCGGCCGCGCGGCAGAACGGTCGGCCAGGGCCGCCGCGGGAGCGGGGCCGGGACCTCCGACCCATGAAGGGGTACGGGCGTCAAGGTTCGATGGAATTGCGCTGGACCAGATGGCGAGGACGACGGTCACGGCGGATGATGGAGAGTCCCACCCGTCCCGAGCCCAGGAGCACCGATGATCCTCGCCGACATCCCGATCCCTGACCTCGAGCTCGAGGCGCACGACGGGATCGACGTGCCGCACGACCTGGTGGCGCTCTCCGAACCGCTGGAGCCGGGGCAGATGCTGCTGCTGCGCACGCTGGACGGCGTGCACCGCTGCGCCGAGGTGGTGGGGTTGGACTTCACCGAGAACGAGACGATCTACCAGCTGACCTACGGCGCCCCGATGACGCCGGAGATCGCCGCCGCCGTGGCCCGGCCCCCGCGCTCGGCCCTGCGGCACTGGGTCGACGACATCGATGTCGAGGTGCTCCTCGGCGAGCTGGCCGCCGCGGCCCGCCGCACGGCCACGACGTCACAGGTCGCCGGTCCCGAGTCGTCATGGTGAGCACCGGACGCCTCCTGGTCGCCGAGCGGGATCCTGAGCTGCTCCAGCTGATGGTCCCGGTCCTGCGCCTGGCAGGGCACCGCGTCACCGCCGCCCGCGACGGTCTCCAGGCGCTCGGTCTGTGGCGCAACCAACCCTTCGACCTGGTGATCCTCGACATGGTGCTGCCGCGACTGACCGGCCTCGAGGTCCTGCACGAGATGCGCGCCGACACCGGGCGCACGCAATCGGCGGTCGTCATGCTCTCCTCGCTGACCTCCCGCGAGGAGGTGCGCACAGGCCTCATGGCCGGGGCCGACGAGGTGCTGGCCGTGCCCTTCACGGTGCAAGCCCTGCGCACGCGGGTCGAGGAGCTGCTGGCCGAGCGGGCCCTGGTGGGAGCCGCTCCCTCCTGATCGGCGGATCGCTCGCGGCCGCGACCCTGTGCACGTGGGCGCGCTGAGGTCACAGACGGCTCACAGCCTGTGCCCGGGGCCGGCACATGCTGACCCGGCTAGATGGTGCGTGTTCACCTGCCGTCCATCCGGGAGCCACTCCTCATGCCGTCCTACGTCGCCCACCTGGCCGACCTCGTCGCCGTCAGCGTCCTGGTCTTCGGCCTCTTCCTACCCCGCCACCGTCGTCCCGAGCTCGTCGTCGCCTACCTCACCACCAACGTCGGGGTCCTCGCCGTCGCCTCGGCCTTGACCACCAGCACCGTCGGCGCCGGCCTCGGGCTCGGCCTGTTCGGCATCCTGTCGATCATCCGACTCCGCTCCGAGGAGCTGGCCCAGCACGAGATCGCCTACTACTTCGCGGCCCTGACCCTCGGCCTGCTCGGCGGTCTCGGCACCGGGACCGAGGCCCTGGACCTGGGCCTGATGGCCGCGGTCGTCGCCGTGGTCGCGATCGGCGACCACCACCGCATCGCGCCCCGCTCTCGCAGCCAGCACGTGCTGCTCGATCGGGCGCACCCACGCGAGACCACGCTGCGCGCCCACCTCGCCGGGCTGCTCGAGGGCGAGGTCGTGGCGGTGCGCGTGATCAAGCTCGACCTCGTCAACGACACCACGCTGGTCGACGTCCGGTGGCGACCCTCCGAAGCCCCCGGCACCGACCCGAACGGGCCTGGCAGCCCGCGCGCCGCGGCCCTGGAGGCCGTCCGATGAGCGCGCTCGCGATGGAGCCGCTGGCCGACCTGGCGCCGGTCGCTCTCGCCGACCTCGTCGAGGAGGCTGCGCTGCTGGCGCGGGTCGACCGGAAGTACGTCGTGCCCGTCGCCGCGCTCGACGAGCTGCTGACCGCCCTGCCGCAGGGAACGCGGGTGCTGGAGATCGAGGGGCGGCGCCGGTTCGGGTACCGCTCGACGTACCTCGACACCCCCGACCTGGCCAGCTTTCACAGCTCCGGCCGGTCCCAGCGCACCCGCTGGAAGGTGCGGACCCGCGACTACCTCGACACCGGGGGTCGCTGGCTCGAGGTCAAGACCCGCGGTGCACGCGGCGCCACGCTGAAGCAGCGCGTGGCGATCGCCGGGGACGGCCTCACCGACGACGCGGCCGCCCTGGTCGACGCCGCCGTCGGCGACGGGACCGCACGCGCACTGCGATCGGTGCTGACCACGACGTACGGCCGGACCACGCTGCTGCTCCCGGGAGCCGCCGCCCGCGTCACGATCGACACCGACCTGACCTGGACCTCCCCGGCAGGGGGCTCCATGCGACCCCCGGGCCTGGCCGTCGTCGAGACCAAGACCGGCTCGACCCCCTCGGCCGTCGACCGGTTGCTGTGGCAGCGCGGCTTCCGCCCCGTCCGGCTCTCCAAGTACGGCGCCGGGCTGGCCGCCCTGGACCCGACCCTCCCGCGGCGCAAGTGGCACGACGCCCTGGCCCGCCACCTCCACCTCCCGACCACCTCCGACCACAGGAGCACCCGATGACCATGACCACCGCACCCCTGCGCCGCCGGATCGCCGCGGCCGCCTCGACCCTGCTGCTCGTCGGCCTCGGCGCCTGCTCGGCGACCGACGCGACCAGCGACACCGAGGCTGCCACCACCGTCTCCGGCTCGACCGGCACTACGGCCGTCGACACCTCGTCGGTCGCCAGCGGCGTACCGACCCTCGACGACACCCACGCCGACGACAACGACCTCGAGTGGGACGCCGCGGACGCGACGGTCGTCTCGCTCGAGGACGGCGGCAGCGCCGTCGACGGCTCCGGAGCGGAGGTCGACGGCGACGTCGTCTCGATCAGCGCGCCCGGGACCTACCTGCTGTCGGGAACGCTGACCGACGGCCAGGTCGTCGTGGACAGCGACGCCGACGGCAAGGTCGTGCTCGTCCTCGACGGCGTCGACCTCACCTCCGCCTCCAGCTCGCCCCTCGTGATCACCGCGGCCGACGAGGCCGTGGTCGTGCTCGCCGACGGGTCGGACAACACCCTCTCCGACGCCGCGGCGTCGGCCGCCGACGACGAGGAGGAGGACGCCCCCAACGCCACGTTGTTCTCGATGGCCGACCTCACCATCGGCGGCGAGGGATCCCTGACCGTGCACGGCCTGAGCAACGACGCCATCACCAGCAAGGACGGACTGGTGATCCTCGGCGGCGTCCTCACCGTCGACGCGGTCGACGACGGGATCCGCGGCAAGGACTACCTCGTCGTCGAGGACGGCACGATCGACGTCGAGGCCGGTGGCGACGGGCTCAAGGCCGACAACGAGGACGTCAACGAGCCCGGCTGGATCCTCGTCGACGGCGGCGACCTGACCGTGACCGCCGGCTCGGACGGCGCCGACGCGGTCGGGGCGGTCTACGTCGTCGACGGCGAGCTCGACGTCCCCGCGTCCGAGGAGGGCCTCGAGGCCATGCTGATCCGCATCACCGGCGGCTCGGTCTCGATCACCGCCTCCGACGACGGGCTCAACGCGACCGCCGGGACCGCCGACGGCGGGACCGAGCAGGTCGAGGACGGGGTGCTGCTCGACGTCACCGGCGGGACGGTCCAAGTGTGGGCCGGCTCCGACGGCATCGACTCCAACGGCCAGGCCAGCATCACCGGCGGCACCGTGGTGGTCTCCAGCGCCGCGGCCATGGGCGGCAACGGGGTCTTCGACGTCAACGGTGCCTTCGAGTCGCCGGGCGTCGTCGCGCTGACGAGTGCTGTCAGCGCCGGCGAGCGTGTCAGCCTCGTGGACGACTCCGGCACGGTCGTGGCCACGTTCGTCGCCACCGCCGACGGCACCCCGACCGTCGCGGCCGCGGACCTGGTCAGCGGGTCGGCGTACGAGGTGTGGACCGGGGCAGCCGACGGCGCCGCCGACTCCACCGACGGGCTGACGCAGGTCGGCAGTGTCACCGCGAGCGATGCGTCCGTGGCCGGTGGCCCGGGTGGCTTCGGTGGTGGCCCCGGCGGTGGCTCCGGCGGCCCCGGTGGTGAGCGCGGGGGTCCGCCGCCGAGCGTCGAGGCCTCGCAGGGCACCCAGAGCTGAGCGACCGTCGGCACTGCCGGAGAGGATGGCTCAGGGGTTGGTCGGGATGTGCATGACAGTGCCGCCGTCGACGGTGAACTCCGAGCCGGTGCAGAAGGTCGACTCGTCGCTGGCCAGGAAGACGACCACGCCCGCGACCTCCTCGACGGTGCCGGGGCGACCCAGTGGGATCGGGATCAGGTCGGGCGGCATCTGGTCGGTGGCCGGGGTGCTGATCCGTCCGGGGTGGACGGAGTTGGCACGGATGCCGTGCGGGGCGAGCTCCATCGCCACCGATTTGGTGAGCCCGGTCAGGCCCCACTTCGAGGCGACGTACCCGTGCGCCCAGGGCGTCCCCCGCAAGCCCTCGATGGAGGAGGTGTTGATGATCGAGCCGCCGCCCGAGGCGATCATCGCGTCGGCCGCCGCGCGGCAGCCGAGGAAGGCGCCGGTCAGGTTGACGTCGAGCATCTGCTGCCACAGCTCGCGCTTGTAGCGCTGCAGCTGGCCGCCGTTGAAGATGCCGGCGTTGTTGAACAGCACGGTGAGCGAGCCGTAGGTCGCGGTCGTGGTCTCGACCGCCGCCCGCCACTGGTCGTCGTCGGTGACGTCGAGGTGGACGTACGACGCCGAGCCGACGCGCGTGGCGTTCAGCTCGTCGGCGAGGGCCTGCCCCTCCTCGTCGAGCACGTCACCGATGACGACCGAGGCGCCCTCGGCGACCAGCATCCTCGCGGTGGCGCCACCGATGTTGCGCGCGCCGCCACTGATCAGCGCGACCTTGCCCTGTACTCGACCCTCGGCACGTCCCATGGGAGCGAAAGTAGCGTAGGTTGACCGTGAAATAGAACACGTTCTACCGATCGGATCTCCCATGGCCCCCACCCCGACCCGGGTCGTCCAGGTCGCCACCGGCAACGCAGGGCGGCTCACCCTGCGCCAGCTCATCGTCGACGAGCGCTTCGAGCTCGTCGGTGTCAGCACCTCCACGGCCGACCGGGTCGGCGTCGACGCGGGAGCGCTCGCGGGCCTCGACGTCACCACCGGCATCACCGCGGTGGGCAGCCTCGACGAGCTCATCGCGCTGCGTCCCGACGTCGCCGTCTACTGCGCCATGGGCGACACCCGCCCGGTCGAGGCCACCAAGGACGTCTGCCGCCTGCTCGAGGCCGGCATCGACGTGGTCGGCTCGGCGCCGGGGACGCTGCAGTACCCCTGGGGCACCGCCCCGGACCGGGTCATCGAGAAGGTCGAGGCCGCCGCGCAGGCCGGCGGCGCCAGCCTCTACATCACCGGGGTCGACCCGGGTTTCGCCAGCGACCTGCTGCCGCTCGCGCTGGCCAGCACCTGCCAGCGGATCGAGCAGGTCCGCTGCTACGAGCTCGCCGACTACGCGACGTACGACGGCGCCGAGGTGATGTTCGACCTGATGGGCTTCGGAAAGCCGATCGACACCGTGCCGATGCTGTTCCTGCCCGGCGTGCTCGCGCTGGCGTGGGGCACCGCGATCCGGATGATGGCCGCCGGTCTCGGCATCGAGGTCGACGAGATCGTCGAGCACTGGGAGGTCGAGCCGGCGCCGGAGTCCTACGACATCGCCGCGGGGCGGATCGAGCAGGGCACGATCGCGGCGATGAAGTTCTCCATCTCCGGGATGGTCGCCGGGCACCCGGCGGTCGTCGTCGAGCACGTCACCCGCACCCGCGATGACCTGCGCCCCGACTGGGCCCACCCCGCGGCCGGCGGTGGCGCCTACCGGGTCGAGATCGTCGGGGAGCCGTCGTACACCGTCGACATCGTGCCCAGCAGTGAGCACGGCGACCACAACCACGCCGCGATCGTGGCCGCCTGCGGGCGCATCGTGAACGCCATCCCCGACGTCGTCGCCGCTCCGCCCGGCATCCGCACGACGCTCGACCTGCCGCTGCCCACCGGCCGCGGCACCTACGTCGGCAAGCGCACCTGACCGAGTCGTGCCCCTGAGCGGGCGCCATAGCGCCCGCTCAGGGGCACGACTCCCTCAGGACAGGTGCGTGATGGAGTCGTCGGGCTGGCGGTCCAGCGAGCGGGCGATGACCATCCGCTGGATCTGGTTGGTGCCCTCGAAGATCTGGGTCACCTTGGCCTCGCGCATGTAGCGCTCGACCGGGAAGTCGCGGGTGTAGCCGTAGCCGCCGAGGACCTGCACGGCGTCGGTGGTGACCTTCATGGCGTGGTCGGTGGCGACCAGCTTGGCGATGCTGGCCTCGCGGCCGTAGGGGAGGCCGGCGTCCTTGAGGCGCGCGGCGTGCAGGGTGGCGGCGCGGGCGGTCTGGATCGCGGCCTCCATGTCGGCCAGCAGGAAGCCGAGCCCCTGGTGGTCGAGGATCCGCTGCCCGAACGCCTCGCGCTCGCGGGCGTAGGCCAGCGCGTGGTCCAGGGCCCCCTGGGCCAGGCCGGTGGCGACGGCGGCGATGCCGAGGCGGCCGGCGTCGAGGCCGGCGAGTGCGATCTTCAGGCCCTCACCCTCGTCACCGACGAGGTGGTCGGCGGGGATGCAGGCACCGTCGAGGCGCATGGTCGCGGTCGCGGAGCCGGTGAGCCCCATCTTCTTCTCCGGGGCGTCCGCGGACAGGCCGGGGGTGTCGGCGGGCACGAGGAAGCAGGAGATGTCGCCGCGGCCCTCACCGGTGCGGGCCATCACGGTGTAGAAGTCGGCGTGGCCGCCGTGGGTGGTCCAGGCCTTGGCGCCGGTGAGCACCCAGGAGTCGCCGTCGCGGACCGCCTTGGTGCGCATCGCGGCCGGGTCGGAGCCGGCGTGCGGCTCGGAGAGGCAGTAGGCGCCGAGCAGGTCGCCGGCCAGGAACTCCGGCAGCCAGCGCTGCTGCTGCTCGGGGGTGCCCCGGGTGGCGAGGGCGAAGCAGGACAGGGCGTGCACCGACGTACCGACGCCGACCGAGGCCCACACGGTGCCGATCTCCTCCAGCACCTGGAGGTAGACCTCGTAGGGGACGCCGCCGCCCCCGAGGTCCTCGGCGTAGGGCAGCCCGAGCAGGCCCGCGCGGCCCAGGGTGCGGAACGCCTCACGGGGGAAGACCTCGTCACGCTCGGCGTCGGCGACCAGCGGAGCGAGCTCGGTGGTGACGATCTCGCGGGCGAGACGGAGCAGGTCGGCGTGCTCCTCGAGGGCGAGGACGCGGCGGGCGGGCATGGCGACTCCTTCGGCGCTTTCGGCGTGCGGCGCCAACCTACGTCGCTAGCCTGGTGGGGTGCCCACCGCCCGCGCGACCCGCTCGGACGCCCAGCGCAACCGCGCGGCGATCCTCGACGCGGCCGCGCGGCTCTTCGCGTCGACCGACAACGTCAGCCTCGCCGACGTGGCCCAGGAGGCCGGGGTCACCCGGACCACGCTCTACCGCCACTTCTCCGACCGCGACGCCCTGGTCGACGCGCTCATCATCCACGTCGCCTCGGGGGTGGTGCCCGGGCTGCTGGACGAGATCGAGCGGCTGCCGCTCGTCGAGGCGCTCTCGGTCCTCTCGCACGCGGTCGTGACGCTCGCGCACGAGCACCGGTTCCTCATCGCCGCCACCGCGCACCGCTTCGACCAGGCGCTGCGCAGCGCCATCACAGACGAGCCGGTCACTCATCTGCTGCGTCGAAACGAGCAGCTGGTCACACCGGACGTCGACCTCGACTGGTTGGCGCGCTGCGTCCGCTCGCTCTGCCTGACCGCGATCTCCGACACGCGACCGAGCGGGCAGGTGGCGGCCGACCTCGCGGGGAGCCTGCAGCGTCTGGTGCTGGTCGACCGCGCCTGAGGGACGGCCCCCGGTCTAGGCGTCGCCCTCCATCGAGGCGATGAAGTCGCGCTTGACCGCGCGCCAGTCCTCGTCGGTCATCGTGCGCCGCCAGTACGGCGAGCACGACATCTGGCCTCGGGCCAGCCCCCGCTCGGTGAGCAGGTGCCGCCGGATCGCGCGGATCTCGTCGGCCTCGCCGTGCACGAAGGCGTGCACCCGACCCTCGGGGAAGGTCGCGGCCTCCACGGCGGCGGGCAGGGGCGCCGGGTCGGCCGCGGAGCGGTGCACCCAGCGCAGGTCCAGGTCGGCCTCCGTGGTCAGGGGCAGCTCGTGCTCGGGCCCGTCGCAGACCAGCACCGCGACCGCGGTCGCGCCCGCCGGCAGGGACTCCAGGGCCACCGCGATCGCCGGGAGCGCCGACTCGTCGCCGACCAGCAGGTGCCAGTCGGCGGTCGGGTCGGGGTGGTAGCCCGAGCTGGGACCGGTCATCACCAGTGCGTCGCCCGGTCGAGCGCGCAGCGCCCAGGCGCCGGCCACCCCGACGTCGCCGTGCGCGACGAAGTCCAGCGTCAGCTCCCGCGCCTCGGCGTCCCAGTGGCGGACGGTCAGGCGGCGCCGCGCCGGCCACCAGTCCTTGGCCAGCGTCTCCTTGACCTCGTCGGGGTCGAAGACCGGGCCGTAGGCCGCCCCCGCCGGCGGGAAGGCGAGGTTGACGTAGCTGTCGGCCTCGCTGCTGGGGCGGAAGTCGGCCAGTCCGGGACCGCCGAGCACCACCCGGACCATCGACGGGGACAGATGTGCGGTGCGGAGCACCTCGCCGTGCATGCGGGACCTCCAGGGTCGGGTCGGCTGGCCGTGCCGAGCCTATGTCGCGGCCGGTGGGGGCTCCTGGGGGTGCCCAGCGAAGGGGGTGATCAGCCGGCGGCGGCCAGCCGGCGGGCGGCGTGCGCGGCGACCTCGGCGGTCTCGGGGTCGGCTGCCGCCTCGGCGGGCACCTGCCCGCCCAGCAGCGCGGCCGGCTGGGTCAACCAGCCCCAGACCCGCCAGGGGTCCGTGCCGGCGGCCAGCAGCGGCTCGACGAGCGGCGCGAGGTCGGCGCGGGGCTCCCCGGCGTCGTCGAGCTGGAAGGCCGGGACCAGCAGCGCGAGCTCGGTGGGTACGGCGAGGAGTCGGTGCTCGTTGACCGCCCGCGTCACGGCGAAGCGCGTCGCCTCCACGCTCGCGCCGCGCCGCTCGGCCAGCGTCTCGTAGGTGCACCACTCCGAGTCGAGCAGCCGGCGGCGTACCCGGGCCAGGTGCGCGGCCTGCACCAGCGGCACCGGCACCGCGTGCGCGGGTTCCTCCCCGTGCTGGCGCAGCTGTCGCTCGAGGTCACCCAGACGCACCGCGTCGAGGACGTCGCCGGTGGCCGGGTCGACCCACCGCGCCCGGCCGTCGTCGTCGCGCTCGAGCCGCAGCATGCCCGCCTCGGCGAGGTAGTCGACCAGGCCCAGGCTCCCCAGCCACTGCGCCATCCGCTCGGCGGGGTCCGCGGCAGGATCCCCGGCAGGGTCGACGGAGGGGTCATGGGTGTCCACGGCTCCAGGGTGCCGCACCGCACCGGCCGGGCACGAGCCGGGCGCCTCCCGGGCGCGCGCCACCCGGACGGGCGAGGCAGGTGTGGTGAGGACGGTCACAGGGCACACCTAGGGTGATGCCGGCCCGGTGGACGCCGGGTGCGGACGTGTCTACTCGGAGGCCGACCCATGTCGTCGTTGTGGTTGTTGTTCATCGGGCTCGCCATGCTGGCGGGCGGCTACCTGCTCTACGCGAAGTTCCTCGGCGAGCGGATCTACCGCCTCGACCCGGCCTACGCGACACCGGCGCACGAGATGAACGACGGCGTCGACTTCGTGCCGACCAACAAGTTCGTGCTGTGGGGCCACCACTTCACCTCGGTCGCCGGTGCCGCCCCGATCGTGGGTCCGGCCGTTGCGGTGATCTGGGGCTGGCTGCCGGCGTTCCTGTGGGTTACCCTCGGCACCGTCTTCTTCGCCGGCATGCACGACATGGGCGCGCTGTGGGCCTCCATCCGCAACCGCGGCCGCTCGATGGGCATGCTGTCGGGCCGCTACATCGGCGCCCGCGGGCGCAACCTCTTCCTCGTCGTGATCTTCCTGCTGCTGCTCATGGTGGTCGCGGCCTTCGCGGTGGTCATCAAGAACCTGCTGATCTCGACCCCGAGCGCGGTCATCCCGGCCTGGGGCGCGATCGTCGTGGCCCTGGTAGTCGGGCAGATGATCTACCGCTGGCGGGTGAACCTGCTGCTGACCACGGTCATCGGCGTCACCGCGCTCTACTCCCTGATCCTGCTCGGCGACGCCTACCCCGTCGAGCTGCCCGACCCGGTGCTGGGCATGTCGCCGGCGACGTTCTGGATCGTCGCGCTCTTCGTGTACGCCGGCATCGCCTCGCTCCTGCCGGTGTGGGTGCTCCTGCAGCCGCGCGACTACATCAACGGCGTGCAGCTCTTCATCGGTCTGGGGCTGCTCTACGGCGCCACCCTGTTCTCCGCGCCCGACCTCGCGGCCCCGGCGCTCAACGACAACGTCCCCGAGGACACCCCGAGCCTGGTGCCGCTGCTGTTCGTGACGATCGCGTGCGGGGCCATCTCCGGCTTCCACGGGATGGTCTCCTCCGGCACCAGCTCCAAGCAGCTGGACAAGGAGACCGACGCCCGGTTCGTCGGGTACTTCGGAGCGGTCGGCGAGGGCCTGCTCGCGCTCGGCGCGATCATCGCCGCCACCGCCGGCTACGCCACCCTCGCGGACTGGGAGGCGGTCTACACCGAGTTCAACGCCGGCGGCGTCACTGCCTTCGTGCAGGGCGGCGGCAGCATCCTCAACGCCGGCCTCGGCATCCCGACCTCGCTCTCGGCCACGATCCTGGCCACCATGGCGGTCCTCTTCGCCGCCACCACGATGGACACCGGCGTGCGCCTGCAGCGCTTCGTGGTCCAGGAGATCGGCGAGGTGCTCGGCACCCAGGTCAGCAAGTACGTCGGCACCGCGATCGTGCTCGCCGTCGCGATGGGGCTGACGTTCTCGGCCGGCGCCGGTGGCGAGGGCGGCATGCGGATCTGGCCGCTGTTCGGCACCACCAACCAGCTGCTGGCCTCGCTGACGCTCTCGATCGTGGCGGTCATCCTGCTGCGCAAGAAGCGCAACCCGCTGCCGGCGCTGGTGCCGCTGGTGTTCGTCTTCGTGATGTCGTTCTACGCCGCGATCGTCCAGCTCGGCACCCTGCGCGACGACGAGGACTGGCTGCTGCTCGGTCTCGACGTGGTCATCATCGTCGCCGCGGTCTGGGTCGCCGTGGAGGCCCTGCTCGCCATGCGTGCGGCGCGGGCGATGCCGGAGGAGACCGACGAGCAGGACCGCGAGGTCGCGGCCTCGGAGACGGTCGGGAGATGACCCGGGGCCGCTGGGCCGCGACGCGGGAGGCGCTGCGTGCGGGGCTCGAGGAGCTCTACGCCGGGCCCTACCGCGCCACCATGCGCCGAGCCCGCCGCGAGGAGGACGACCTGTTCATGCTGGTCGTGCTCGCCGAGGCGCTCGGGGTGCCCGACCCGGCGGCCTACTGGTCGGCCGAGCTGCTGCCCGCGACCTACGAGGAGTTCCACGCCTGGCACCGGCGGATCGGCATGGAGCGCTCGCCGCTGGACCACGTGGGGTGCTGTTGAGCGGCGCCGGGGGAGGCCTGTCGGACGGGGTGGACCGCGACCCGCGGCTGGTGCTCGTCTCCGGCAAGGGCGGCGTGGGCAAGACCTCGGTGTCCTGCGCCCTGGCGCTGCGCGAGGCGCGGGCCGGTCGCCGCGTGCTCCTGGTCTCCACCGACCCCGCGCACAACCTCGGGCACGCGTGGGGCACCGCCCTCGGGGACGACCCGCGGCGGGTGCTGGTCGACGCCGGGCACGTGGACGCCGTGGAGATCGACCCCGCGCGGACGGTCCAGCGGCACCTGCGCACCGTGGGGGAGTCGCTGCGCCGGCTGCTCCCCGAGCGGATGCACGGCCCGGCCGAGCAGCACCTCGAGCTGGCCCGGGACGCACCCGGCACCCACGAGTCGGCGGTCCTGGAACGGCTGGCCGAGCTGGTCGTGGGGGCGTGCCACCCCTCCTCGGCGTACGACGTCGTGGTGGTGGACACCGCACCCACCGGTCACACGCTGCGGCTGCTGGCGCTGCCCGAGCGGCTGACGACGTGGACCGAGTCGCTGCTGGCCAACCGCGACCGGTCCGAGCGGTTCGGGGCCGCGCTGCGCGGGCTCGGCGGCGGGGAGGAGCACGTCGACCGCGACGCCGAGCTGCGCCGGGTGCTGGTGCGGCGACGAGACCGGTTCGCCGGGCTGCGCGACCTGCTGGTCGACCCCGAGCGGGCGGGCTTCTGGCTGGTCGCCACGGCCGAGCGGCTCCCCGTCGCCGAGACCCAGGCCCTGCACACCCAGCTGCGGGCGCTCGGCATCCCGGTCCGGCGGTTGGTGGTCAACCGTCGCTCGCCCGCGGACGGTGCGGTGCTCACCGCCCGCCGGGCCGTCGAGGACCAGCACCTCGCCGTCCTGGCCGACGCCGTCCCCGGCGTGCCCCTCACCGAGGTGCCGCTCCTCCCCGGCGACCTGACGGGGGAGCTGGCCCTCGCCGCCCTGGCCGAGCACCTGGCCTGAGCCGGCCAGCTGCTCGGCCAGGTGTTCGGCCGTCCTCAGTCGTCCTTCAGTCGTGGGCGAAGGAGATGGTGGGCAGCACCCGCTTCAGCCAGGCCGGCGACCACCAGGCGGCGTCACCGGTCAGGCGCAGCAGCACCGGCAGCAGCACCAGTCGCACCAAGAAGGCGTCGAGCAGCACGGCCACGCCCAGCACGATGCCCATCTCCTTGGGCGGGATCGGGCCGGAGAGGGAGAAGGTGAAGAACACCGCCACCATCACCGCGCCGGCCGCGAAGATCACCCGGCCCGAGTGGGCCAGCGAGCCGACCATCGCCTCGTGCGGGTCGCCGGAGCGCTCGTAGTGCTCCTTGGCCGAGGCCAGGAGGAACACGGTGTAGTCCATCGCGATCGCGAAGATCATCGCGAAGAAGAACACCGGGGCCCAGGCGTCGAGGAAGCCCTGGGACTCGAAGCCGAGCAGGTCGGCGCCGTACCCCTCCTGGAACACCAGCCGGGCCACGCCGAACGCCGCGGCCGTGGACAGCAGGCTGACCAGCGTGCCGAGCAGCGAGATGAGCGGCGCCTGCAGCGCGACGAGCAGCAGCAGGAAGCCCAGCGCCAGCACGACGGCGACCACGATCGGGGTCGACTCGTCGAGCTGCGTCTTGAGGTCGAGGTTCTCCACGGCGGCGCCGCCGACGAGGGCCGAGGACGGCAGGTCGGCGCGCAGCCGGTCGACGGTCTCGGCCAGCTCCGGGTCGGAGGGGTCGACGGTCGGGACGGCGGTGAACATCTCCAGGCCGGACCCGTCCTGCGCCTCCACGCCGGGGAGTACGCCGGCGAGCCCCGGGTCGTCGGCCAGCACCTTGAGCGTGGCGGCGGCCTGGTCGGAGTCGACGACGACCCCGATGGCGCCGGGGGCACCCTCGCCCAGCTCGGCCTGCACGACGTCGTACCCCACGCGCGCGGACGCGTCCTCGGGCAGCACCTTGATCGAGGGCATGGCGGTCTTGAGGCCGAGGATGGGTGCGGCCAGGGCGAGGAGCACCAGCAGCGAGGCCAGGCCCCAGGTCCAGGGGCGTGCCCACAGGCGCTCGCCCCAGGCGGCGAACTTCGGCGAGCGGTGCTCGCCGGACCGCGACCAGGGCAGCGCGAACGTGTTGATGCGGTCGTCGAGCCAGCCGAGCACCAGTGGCAGCAGGGTCAGCGTGGCTCCGAGCACGAAGACGACCGAGAGCATGATCCCGCCGGCCATCGAGCGGAAGGCCGGTGAGGGCACGAGCATCACCGCGGAGAGCGAGATGAGCACGGTGAGGCCGGAGAGCAGCACGGCCTTGCCGGCGGTGTCCATGGTCTGGGCGACGGCCCAGACGACGCCGTCGGGGCCGGGTCGGGCGGCGCGCGCGGCGCGGTAGCGGACGACGATGAAGAGGGCGTAGTCGATGCCGAGGGCCAGCGCGAACATCATCGCGAAGTTCATCGCCCAGATGGAGACGGGCACGAGCTCGTTGATGAGCACCAGCGACCCGGCGGAGGCCACCAGGCCGGCGAGGGTGAGGATGAGGGGGAGGCCGGCGGCGACGAGGGCGCCGAAGGCCAGGACGAGGATGGCCAGCGTCACCGGCCACGACATCAGCTCGCTCTTGAGCATCGCCTCGAGGTTGGCCTCGTTGAAGTCGCTCCACAGCAGCGAGGAGCCGGTGGGCGTGACCTCGACGGTGTCGGTCGAGAGCGCGGCCAGCTCCTCCTTCAGGTCGGTCGCGGCGCGCACCATCTCGTTGGTGTCGGCACCGGCACCGGCCAGCACCACGCCGGTGTCGGTGTCCTGCGACAGCGTCGCGCCGGGCTGCGGGGGCACGATGGTCGCGATGCGCGGGTCGTCCTCGAGCAGCGCGGTGACCTCGGCGATCACCTCGGCCCCCTCGCCCTCGAGGACCGAGCCCTCGCTGGAGCGGACCACGACCTGGATCGCGGAGGAGGCGTTGCCGCCGAAGTGCTCGACGGCGAGGTCGCGGGCGGCGACGGAGTCCGAGCCGTCGGCCTGCCAGCCCGCACCGGACAGGTCGTGCTCGACCCGCGGGGCGAAGATGCCCAGGCCGACGATGAGCAGGGCCCACACGCCCGCGACGAGCCGGCGGTGGTCGAGCACCCAGGTGCCCAGGCGGCCGAGCGGCCCCGGGCCGTGGGCGACCCCCGACCTCGTCGAGGGTGGGTGGGGGGCGGTGCTGGTCATGGAGCTCCTCCTCGGGAGATCGCTTGGCTCAGAACCCCTAGGGGGGTTACGATCGAGAGGTATGGAACCAACCCCTAGGGGGGTTAGGCAAGTCCGAGGAGGGACCATGTCCGACGTCACACCCGGCTACACGCTCAGCGCCCGCTCGCCGCAGGGCTACGACGACACCGTCGAGCGCGTCCGCGCGCTGCTCGCCGACGCCGGCTTCGGCGTGCTCACCGAGATCGACCTCAAGGCGACGCTCAAGGCCAAGCTCGACGTGGACGTCGCGCCCCAGGTCATCCTGGGCGCCTGCCGTCCGCAGCTGGCCCACCAGGCCCTGGCGGCCGACCCGTCGGTCGCCGCGCTGCTGCCCTGCAACGTCGTGGTGCGCGAGGACGCCGACGGCGTGGTCGTCGAGGCCTTCGACCCCCGGGCCATGATCACCATGACCGACGCCGGCGACGCGGTGTGCGAGGTCGCGAACGACGCCCGCGCCCGGCTGCAGGGGATGCTCGCGGCGCTCGCGGACGGCCAGACGGACGGCCAGACGGACGGCCAGACGGACGGACAGGGCTGATGCAGCTCGAGGCCGAGGCGACCAAGCCCCTCGTCACCCGCATGAAGCGGGCCCACGGCCACCTGGCCACCGTGATCCGGATGCTCGAGGAGGGCGCGGACTGCGAGGACGTGCTGACCCAGCTGGCCGCCGTCAACAAGGCGCTCTCCCGCGCCGGCTTCGCGCTGGTCGCCACCGGCATGGAGCAGTGTCTGCTCGAGGGCGCCGACCTCGACGGCACCCAGCGGGCCCGGATGGAGAAGCTCTTCCTCTCCCTGGCCTGACCGACGCCGAACCGGCGCATCCTGCGTACACCTTGCACGCAGGATGCGCCGGTTCGGCACGCTCGGGGCTCGAGCGGGGGGCTACTTGCCGCCGTGGACCAGGGCGACGATCTTGCCGAGCATCTCCTCGTGCTTGGCGGTGCGGGCGAAGGACGTCAGCGGCAGCGGCGCCTTCCAGCGCTGGCGCACCACGGAGTGGGAGTAGCAGAACTCCTTGAGGCCCTCCTCGCCGTGGATGCGGCCGAAGCCGGAGTCGCCGACGCCGCCGAAGGGCACCGTCGGCACGACCGCGAACGCCAGCACCGAGTTCACCGACACCATGCCGGAGCGGATCCGGCGGGCCACGTGCTCGGCGTTCGCCTTCCCGTAGACCGAGGCGCCGAGGTGGTAGCGCGAGGCGTTGGTCAGCGCGACCGCCTCGTCCATGTCGCGCACCGAGCGCAGCACCAGCGTGGGGCCGAAGGTCTCCTCGGCGACCGCCGCGCTGTCCTCGGGTACGTCGGTGAGCAGTGTCGGCTGGACGACCTGTCCCTGCGTGGCGCCTCCGCCGGCCAGCACGCGGCCACCGGCGGCCTTGGCGTCGGCGACGTGCCGGTCGATGATCGTGACCTGGGAGGGCATCGTGATCGGGCCGACCGCGGCGTCCGCGTCGGTCCCGGCGCGCAGGTCGTCGAAGCGCTCGACGAGCAGTCGGGCGAAGTCGGCCGCGACGTCCTGGTGGACGTAGATGCGCTCGACGCCGATGCAGGTCTGGCCGGCGTTGGCGATGCCGCCCCAGACCGCCCCGTCGGCGGCGGCCGCGAGGTCGGCGTCCTTGTCGACGATGAGCGCGTCCTTGCCGCCGCACTCGGCGACGATCGGGGTCAGGGTCTCGGCGCAGGTGGCCATCACCCGCTTGGCGGTGGCGGTCGACCCGGTGAAGGCGACCTTGTCGACCCCCGCGCGGCACAGTGCGGCGCCGGTCGAGCCGTCACCGGTCACGAGCTGGAGCACGGGGTGCTCGGGCACGACCTCGGCGAAGGCGTTGACCAGCCACGCGCCCACGCCGGGGGTGAACTCGCTGGGCTTGAAGACCACGGCGTTGCCGCCGGCGAGCGCGTAGACGATCGAGCCCATCGGCGTGAAGACCGGGTAGTTCCACGGGCCGATCACGCCCACGACACCGAGCGGGTGGTGCTCGACGGTCGCCTTGAGGTTGGCGTTGATCAGGCCGGTGGGCCTCTTCTGCGGGCCGAGCACCTTGGGAGCGTGCTTGCCTGCCCAGGCCAGGTGGTCCAGCACGAGGGCCACCTCGAGGAAGGCGTCGCCGTGCGGCTTGCCCATCTCGTCGTGGACCAGGTGGGCCAGCTGGTGGATGCGACGCGCGATGACGCCGCGGAAGGCGTCGAGACGCTTGCGGCGCTCGGCGTACCCGATGCCCTGCCACCACTCGGCCGCCAGGCGCGCCCGGGCGACGGTGTCCTCGACCTCGGCGGCCGACTGCACCGGCCAGGTGCCGACGAGGTCCCCGGTGCCGGGGTGGTGCACGTCGAAGGTGGGGCGGTCCTGCGGGGCCTGCCCGGCCTCGGGGCGGGGGTCCTGGACGGTGGTCATCGGATCGTCTCCTTCGTGCGGGTGGCGGTGCGGGATGCGGTGACGGTGGCGGCGGGCAGCGAGGTGCCGCGCAGCAGGTCGGCGGCCTTCTCGCCGATCATGATCGTGGGGGCGTTGGTGTTGCCGCGGCTGATGCGCGGCATGACCGAGGCGTCCGCGACGCGCAGGCCCTCGAGGCCCCGCACCCGCAGCTCGGGGTCGACGACCGCCTCCTCGTGCGTGCCCATCGCGCAGGTGCCGACGGGGTGGTAGAGCGTCTGGGTCCACCGGCTGATGAACTCCTGCAACGAGGCCTCGTCCTCGCCGTGGTGCAGGCGCGCCCCGGTGATGATCGAGGCGACCGGTCCCTGGCGGGCGATGTCGATGGCCTGGCGGACGCCCGCGAGGACGGCCGTCCGGTCGGCCGGGTCGGCGTAGTAGGCCGGGTCCATCACCGGCTTCCACCGCGGGTCGCTGCCGCGCAGTCCGAGCCGGCCGCGGCTGGCGACGTCGACGAGGACCACGCCGGCGGTGAGGGAACGGGCGGTCGCCTCGTGCATCCCGTTGTCGTAGAAGCCCGTCGGCGCGGCGATGAGCTGGATGTCCGGGCCCTCGAGGCCGGAGCGGGTCGTGACGAAGGCGCCGGTCTCGCCGACGTTGGAGGTGAGGGGACCGCGGCCGGTGGCCTGCCACTGCAGCAGCCGGGCGGGGTTGACGTGGTCGACGGCAAGGTCCTTGGCCGTCGTCGACCACACCAGCGGCGCGACGACGTGGTCGTGCAGGTTGCCGCCCACCGTCGAGGCGTCGAGCACGACGTCGATGCCGTGCTCGCGCAGGTGCTCGGCCGGACCGATGCCGGAGAGCATCAACAGCTGCGGGGTGTTGATGGCCCCGCCGCTGAGCACGACCTCGGCGTCGGCCCAGGCGGTCTCGACCCCGCCGGCGACCAGGTGCTCGACGCCTGCCGCGCGGGTGCCGTCCAGGAGCACCCGGGTGGCCAGCGCGCCGGTGCGGATCGTCAGGTTGGGCCGGCGGCGGACCTCGGTGCCGAGGTAGGCCTCCGCGGTCGACCAGCGCCGGCCGCGGTGGCAGGTGACCTGGTACTCGCCGGCGCCGAGCTGGGTCTCGCCGTTGAAGTCGTCGTTGGCCGCGAGGCCGGACTGGCGCGCCGACTCCAACCAGGCCCGCGTGTTCTCGTGGGTGTAGCGCCGGTCCTCGACGTGCAGCGGGCCGTCGGCGCCGTGGAAGGCGTCGGCGCCGCGCGAGTTGGCCTCGCCGCGCATGAAGTAGGGCAGCACGTCGGCGTAGGACCAGCCGACGGCACCGAAGTCGCGCTGCCAGCCGTCGAAGTCGGCGCGGGCGCCGCGGACGTACATCATCGCGTTCATCGACGAGCAGCCGCCGAGCGCCTTCATCCGCGGCCAGTAGGCGCGCTGTCCGCCCAGGCCGGGCTGCGGGGTGGTGGTGTAGTCCCAGTCCCAGCGGGTCTTGAAGAGGTTGGCGAAGGCCGCCGGCATGGCGATCTCGAGCGCGTCGTTGTCGGGGCCGGCCTCGAGCAGCAGGACCGAGGTGCTCGGGTCCTCGCTCAGGCGCGAGGCGACGACGGCGCCGGCGCTGCCGGCCCCGACCACGATGTAGTCGTACGAGGGGTGCTGGGCCACGGGGACCTCCGGTGAGTGGGGCGAGAGTGTGACCGCAGCCACATGCCTGGACGTGGATGAGAGTCCAGCACAGTCGGAGTGGTGGATCTTGGCGCGCCCGGCCAGACTTCAGGGCAGTCTTTGGACCTGGGCACAGTCGAGGTGCCGGCGGGATCGGGCACGAGAGGGAGCACGTGAGCGGCGAGACGGATGCACGGCCGGAGATCGTGGCGTGGGTGCAGGCGTACGCCGCCCGGACCGCCCGCCAGAGCGAGCTCGACGCCTTCGTCACCCGTGTCGACGACACGATCATGGCCGCGATCCCCGAGATCGCCCGCGACCCGGCGCTGGTCCGCGACCTGCACGCGAGCACCCGCTCGCAGTTCCAGATCTTCCTCAGCCTGCTGGAGCGGCCGGCCCAGGAGGTGCTGCTCCCGCCCCAGGCCGTCGACCTCGCGCTCTCGCTGGCGCGTCGCCAGCTCGACCTCGGGGTGCTGCTGCAGGTCTACCGCAGCGCCTCGTCGGCGGTCTGGGAGTACTTCACCGAGGTGGTGCGCACCGCCGACACCGGGGACCTGGACCGCACCGACCTGCTCGTCTACCTCTGGGGGCACGGCGGTGCCTGGATCAACGGCGCCGTGGAGCAGCTGATCCAGGTCTTCTCCGCCGAGCGCGAGGCCACGCTCCAGGGGGCCATCGCCCGCCGCAGCGAGGTCGTGCACGCGGTCCTGCGCGGGGAGCAGGTGAGCCTCGCGGAGGCCACGGCGGCGCTGGGGCACCCGGTCCGCGAGCACCACACCGCCGTCGTGCTGTGGGAGGACGGCGAGGTCGTCCCCGACGTCCTCAGCAGGCTCGCCGGGGTGGTCGGTGCGCTGGGCGCGGCGCTGGAGGCCAGCGCGCTCAGCATCCCCGCGGGGCGGGCGGAGGCCTGGGCCTGGCTGACGTCGCGCACGCCGATCGACGCGGCCGCCGTGCGAGACGCGGTGGACGGCGTGGTCGCCGAGCAGGGCGACCCGCCGTGGCGGGTCGCGGTCGGCTGCCCGGCGAGCGGCGTCCGCGGGCTGCAGCACTCCCACCGCGAGGCGGTGGACGCCCAGCGCCACGCCCTGGGGGTGGCGTCGACGTCGCGCTGCACGGCGTACGCCGACGTCGAGCTCGCCGCGCTGGTGGCCGGCAACGAGGCGGGTGCCCGTCGGCTGGTCGAGCGCGAGCTCGGCGCGCTGGCCGACCCGGACCCGTCCCTGGACCGGCTGCGGGAGACCGTCGCCGCGTTCCTGGCGCACGGGGCCTCGGTCGAGGCCACGGCCGCCGAGCTCTTCGTGCACAAGAACACCGTGCGCTACCGCGTCGCCCAGGCCGAGGACCTCCTCGGCCACCCCCTGTCGCAGCGCCGCACCGAGGTGGCGGTGGCACTGGCCTGCCTCGAGAGGTTCGGTCCCGGCCGGTTCTCCTGAACAGGTCAGCCGGCGGCCAGGCTGACCACGAACCGTGGGCCCTCGCCGTCCGCCGGCGGCAGGTAGGTCAGGTCGCCGCCCACGCCGGCTCGATCCGATCCCACCAGCCCGGGGCGCTCACCGAGCGCAAGATCACGCTCGGCCACGCCCCCCCCCGGCGGTAGGCCCCACTAGCCGCAGTCCGCGCAGAGACCGAAGATCTCCAGGGTGTGGGAGACGTCGGTGAACCCGTGCTTGTCGGCGGAGTCCTTCGCCCACTTCTCGACCGTGGGGCCGGTCAGCTCGACGGCCTTGCCGCAGGAGCGGCACACGAGGTGGTGGTGGTGCTTGGGGCTGCACTGGCGGTAGAGCACCTCGCCGGCCTCGTTGCGGACGCTGTCGACCTCGCCGTCCTCGGTGAGCGCCTGGAGGTTGCGGTAGACCGTGGAGAGACCGACGCTCTCCCCGCGGGAGCGCAGGAGCTGGTGGATGTCCTGCGCGCTGCTGAGGGTGTCGAGCTCGGCCACGAGCTCGCGGACGACCGTCCGCTGGCGGGTGGAACGTCGCACGACGCCGGTCTGAGCCATGGCCACGATGCTATCGAGTGGTCACTCGTAGGTCTGGCGCGGCGCGTCGATCTCCACGACCTCGGTGGCGTCGAGCTCGACCTCGTACGGCGGCTCCACGCCGGTGCCGGTGACGTGCACGCCGGTCACCTCCACCCACTGGTCGCGCGGAGGCCGCTCGGCCCCGTTGACGAGCACCCGGTAGGCCATGGCGTCGGCGGCGCAGCAGCCGATCTGCATCCGGGTGACGTACCAGTCGTCACCGGCGCCCCAGCTGACGAAGCCGGTCATGACGACCGGCTGGCCCTCGAGGGCCGGCTCGCCGGACTGCGCGAGGTAGGGCATCTCCTCGAGCGCGAGGTCGACCGGACCGTCCCCGTCCAGCGTCGTGACCGACGTCGGGGCGCTCACGGTGACCAGGTCGTTGGCGCGTCGCTCGGCGAGGTAGGAGCCCAGCTCGGGCGGGCTGATCACGAACGCGATGACGCCCGGGAGCGCGAGCAGCCAGGTCACCCTGGGCACGCCGTGCCCGTGGCCGTCATGGCCAGTGTCGTGCCCGGTGTCGTGCACGTGGTCGTCCTCGACGTGCTCGACGTGGTCAGGGGAGTGCCGCTCCTCGCGGAACAGCGGGCCGAGGGCCATCAGGATCAGCAGGACCCCGCTGGCGAGCAGCGGCCACTTCATCCACGGGACGACGTAGCGCAGGTAGGCGTCGCTCGCGGCCAGGCGCAGCAGGACCGCGCCGAGGAACATCAGCAGCAGGCCCTGGGTCGGGATCCTCACAGCAGCCACCATCCCGCGACGCTGGCGCTGGCCACCGCCGTACCGATCACGACGGGCACGAACGGGCGGGCGAAGGCGTCGCCGAAGGTGCCGGCCTCCATGCTGGCCAGCTTCACGTCCATCGCCGGGCCGACCACCATGAAGACGAGCTTGGCGGTGTCGGAGAAGGCGGTGAAGCTCGGCCGACCAGCGTCGAGCGCGTCAGGAACAGCCGCCCGGTGCTGCGGTCCCTGAAGGCCACCGGGCCGTACTCGGGGTGGATCCCCTGCTTCACGTCGTCCTCCTAAGGTCAATAACGAGAATCGTTCTCACTATGACACAGTGGTGGTCCCGGGTCCATCCGGCCCCGGGCCACTCGAGTGAGGAGCACGTGCATGAACCGCAAGGACCTGGTCGAGACCATCGCGCAGCAGGCAGGGCTGTCCGCCGCGCAGGCCGACGCGGCGCTGACCGCCTTCGTCGCCGGGGTCACCGACGCGGTGGCCTCCGGTGACCGGGTCGCCGTCGCCGGCTTCGGGACCTTCGAGCCGCGCGAGCGCTCGGCCCGCACCGGCCGCAACCCGCAGACCGGTCAGCCGATCGAGATCGCGGCCTCGGTCGCCCCGGCCTTCAAGCCGGCCACCGCGTTCAAGCAGGCGGTCGCCAAGGGCTGAGGCGACGCCCTCGGGAGCCGGCGGTGGGTGGTCGACCCGTCCGGGGGGCCGGACGGTTCAGGACCCACCGCCGGCGGCGTCCCGACGGCGCCACCAGGCCGCCAGGGCGAACCCGGTGGCCACGTCCCAGACGCCCCAGAGGCCGCAGACCAGCGCCACGCCGCCGTACTCGGGGAAGAATGCCAGCGCCAGCACCAGCGCCAGGGCGGTGTTGCGGACGCCGGTCTCGAGGGTGATCGCGCGGCGCGCCCGCGCCGGCACCCGGCACAGCACGGCGACGCCCGCGCCGACGAGCAGAGACAGGGCGTTCTGGGCGACGACCGCGGGGCCCACGTCGAGCAGGTACGGCGCCCCCACCCGCAGGTTGGAGGCCAGACCGCCGACCACGATCAGCAGCAGCATCACCAGCACCGTCGGCTCGACCGCGGGGCGGATGCGGGCGGCGAGGGCGGGCCTGGTCCGGGCGAGCAGGATGCCGAGGGCGAAGGGCGCGACGATGAGCAGCAGCACCTCCACGAGCACCTCGACGGGGCTCAGGTCGACCGCGTCGAGCACCTGGCTGGCCTGGGGCGACAGGCCCGCCCAGAAGGCCAGGGCGAGCGGTGTCACGAGCGCCGCCATCGAGCTGGACACGGTCGTGAGCGAGACCGACAGCGCGACGTCGCCGCGGGCCCGGTGGGTCAGCAGGTTCGACATGCTGCCGGCCGGGCCCGACACCACGAGCAGCATCCCCAGCGCCACCGACGGGGGCAGGTCGAGGGTCGCGACCAGGCCGAGGGTGAGCAGCGGGACCAGCACGAACTGGGCCGCCGTCACCGCGACGAAGACCCGCGGGTGACGCAGCGCCGCGCGCAGGTCCTCGACCCGCACGTCCAGGGCGATGCCGAGCAGCAGCAGGCCGATCATCAGCTTCACTGCGAGGTTGAAGCCGCCGCCGACGTCGAGGCTGAAGTCGTCGATGTCGCGGGCCGTCGCGACCAGCCCGACCCCCAGGTCGACCAGCGCGGGCGCGACGCTCAGGGTCGGCACCGCGCCAGGCTAGGGGGCCGGGGCTCCGCCGGGGGTGTCAACACTGTTGACCGCGCGCCGTCGGGCCGCGATCCTGTCGGGGTGCCGAACGCTGCCGTCACCCCCTCGTCGACCGTCGACCCCACCTCGGAGGAGGCCTCGGGTTCGTCCTCCGGTGTCGAGTACGACCCGATGGATCCCGTCCTTGACGAGTCCCCCTACGAGGTGTGGCGGGCGATGCGCGACCAACAGCCGGTCTACTTCAACCCGCGACGGAACTTCTGGGCGCTGTCGCGATACGAGGACGTCGCCGCCGCGTTGAAGGACACGACCCGGTTCAGCTCCGCGCACGGCAACGTCCTGGAGCTGATGAGCCCCGAGCCGGTCGACAGCGGGATGATGATCCTCAACGACCCGCCGAGCCACACCCGGTTGCGCCGCCTGGTCTCGCGCGCGTTCACCCTGCGTCGTACGGCTGCGCTGGAGGAGGACGTCCGCGCCATCTGCCGCGAGCTGCTCGACGCGCTCGACCCGGGGCCGGGCGGCGGCGAGGTCGACCTGATGCAGGAGTACGCCGCGCAGATCCCTTCCCGCGTCATCTCCCGCCTCCTCGGCGTGCCCGGCGAGGACCGTGAGCGGATCCGGCTGCTCATCGACGAGTGCTTCCACCTCGACGAGGAGCACGGCTTCGTCAACGACGTCGCCCTGACCGCGATGGGCGAGCTCGGCACCTACCTCGACCGGCGGCTCAAGCACCTGGCCGAGGAGCCCGGCGACGACCTGCTCTCGGCGCTCACCGGCGCCGGCCTGACGCGCCGGGAGACCATCGACTTCGCGATGCTGCTGGTGATGGCCGGCACCGAGACCGTCGGCCGGCTGCTGGGGTGGGCGGCGCTGCTGCTCGACGAGCACCCCGACCAGCGTGCCGACCTCGTCGCCGACCCCTCGCTGATCCCGCAGGCCGTCGAGGAGGTGCTGCGCTTCGAGGGGCCCTCGCCGGTGCAGGCGCGCTTCACCACCGAGGACGTCACCCTCCACGACGTCACCATCCCGGCCCGCTCGATCGTGCTGCTCCTGACCTCCTCGGCCGGCCGCGACGAGCGGCAGTACGGCCCCGACGCCGGCGTCTTCGACATCCACCGCGAGCAGCGCCACCACGTCTCCTTCGGGTACGGCGTGCACTTCTGCCTCGGCGCCTCGCTGGCCCGCCTGGAGTCCAGGATCGCCCTGGAGGAGCTGCTCGCCCGCTTCCCCTCCTGGACCGTCGACCGGGACCGCAGCGTCCGCGCCCACACCTCCACCGTCCGCGGCTGGTCGCGCCTCCTCGTCCGCCTCTGAGGCGCCCGCCCCACCCCCCACCCCCACGCCCACCC
>NZ_LUPI01000016.1:0-17521 GCF_001627265.1 Nocardioides sp. REDSEA-S30_B4
AGCGCCCCACCTGCGTCTTCCCCCACTGCACCCGCACCTCAGCCAGGACCGACCTCGACCACACCGACGAGTACGTCCCACCCGACCAAGGCGGACCACCCGGCCAGACATCAACGGCCACTCTCGCCCCGCTCTGCCGGCGACATCACCGAGCCAAGACCCACCCATCCCCCGACGGGCGATGGGACTACGCCCAGCTCACCCCCACCACCTGGCTCTGGACCAGCCCCCACGGCATCCGCTACCTCGTCCACCCCGACGGCACCACCACGCTCTGACGGCGCGCTCTGGCCCTCTGCGTCAATGAGGTCGCGCCCGGCAGCGTCCGGTGACAACCTCACCCCGGTGAATGCCTTCGCGTCGACCGGCGCTGCGACCGACCGCCCGGCGCCGTGGCCGGAGTACGTGGGCGACCTGCTCCTGCGTGAGCCCACCGCCACCGACCTGGAGCCCGTCCTCGCCTTCCGCAACGACCCCGCCGTCAACCGCTTCATGGTGCGCACCCATGTGACCGCCGACGAGCTGCGTCGCGAGTGGGCAGCGATCCCGCACAGCGACACGGACTGGTCCTGCGTCGTCGAGCGTGAGGGGGACGTCGTGGCGATGGGGTTCCTCGACGTGGTCGACGGGGCGGGCCAGCCCGGCCACCCCGCCGGCACCGATGGCGCCATCGGCTACGTCGTCAGACCGGACGCGGCGGGGCAGGGCATCGGCAGCGCCACCGCGTCCGCGCTGCTGCGTGCCGCCTTCGAGGTGCTGGGCCTGCGCCGGGTCACGGCCAGGGCCGACGCGGACAACCTCGGGTCGGTCCGAGTGCTGGAGAAGGCGGGCATGAGACGGGAGCGCTACGCGGTGCAGGCGCTGTGGCACCACCAGCTCGGCTGGCTCGACGAGGTCGAGTACGCCCTGCTCGCCCACGAGTGGCGTCAGGCGTCGGGCGCCCGCTCGTTGTAGCCGGGCGCACGCTCCTGGCCGGTGAGTCCGGCGATGGCATCCATGACCTCGTCGGTGAGCACCCGCCGGGCCCTGCCCGACGCCATGCCCTCGAAGCGGCCGGCCACCTCGATCGGCGCGCCGAAGCGCACGTCGACCCGCACGATCCGCGGGACCGACGAGCCGACCGGCTGCAGCCTCTCGGTGCCGACCAGCCCGACCGGGACGATCGGCACCCCTGCGGTGAGCGCGAGGTGCGCGACGCCGGTGCGCCCGCGGTAGAGACGCCCGTCGCGCGAGCGGGTCCCCTCGGGGTAGAGCCCGAAGGCCTCGCCGCGCGCCAGCACCTCCAGTGCCGTGTCCAACGAGCCGAGCGCCGCACGCGGGTCGTCGCGGTCGACCGGCAGCATCCCCAGCCCCTCGAACCACGCCCGTGACAGCGCCCCCTTCACCCCGGTGCCGGTGAAGTAGTCGGACTTGGCGAGGAAGACCACCTTGCGCGGCACGACGACCGGGATCACCACCGAGTCGACGAAGGACAGGTGGTTGCTGGCGAGCAGCACCCCACCGGTGGCCGGCACGTGCTCGAGCCCCTCGACCCGGGGGCGCCAGATCGCCTTGGCGACCGGCGGGACCACGGCGTGGAGGGTCCGGTAGAGGCTCACCCGGCCAGTCTCGTGGTTACCGACGGGTCCGCCGAACGGGCGTCCACCGGCGAGTGCTCAGGAGATCAGGCCGGCCTTGCGACCCAGCTTCTCCGCTACCTCCTCGGCGCTGAGCTCACCGGCCAGCAGCCGTGACGTGGTCCAGCCCGAGGTGTCGAGGCCGGAGAGCCGGGTGAAGAGCGGCAGGTCCTCGGCGTACGCCGCCACCAGCACCTCGATGTCCTCGGCGGTCGGGGCGACGCCCTCGAAGCCGGTCTGGGAGGCGGAGCGGGCCTGCGGCTCCAGCGGCTTCTCGTACGGCGCCAGCCCGAGATCCGCGACGAGCTTGTCGGCTGCGGCCTGCTGGTCCTTGACGAAGGCGTGGAAGTCGAGGAGGTGCAGCTGCTCGGCGGGGAACAGCGACTGCGCGTGCGCCAGCTGCGCGCCGTACAACCCACGACCCACGACCGAACGGGTGCGCAGGTCCTTGTCGCTCCACCCGGCCGGGCGGGTGCCGATCCACGACGGGTCGTAGCCGATCCGCACGGTCTCGGCGAAGGAGAGCCGCTCCTCCGGCGCCAGGCGCCGGGTGTAGTTCATGACCCAGTGCGAGAACGCGCGGTCGACGGGGTCGCGGAAGCTCAGCACCAGCGGGACGTCGGGGTTCCAGGCGCGGATCCGCTCCAGGGCGCCGGGCCAGAAGAAGTACGACGGGCTCGCGTCGACCGACATCGTCGCCCGGGCCCGCGGGCCGCGTCGCGCCACCTCGTAGCCGGTGACCTCGCTGCTCCAGTCCATCGACTCGTCGTCGAAGAAGTGCCACTCCTTCTGCGGGGCGCGCGCGATCGACTGGTGCGACACGAGCACCCGGTACAGCGTGCTGGTGCCGGCCTTCTGCACGCCGGCCACCACGACCCCGATGGGGAGGATGCCGTGCGGGGCGGCCTGGGGCGCGCCGTCGGGACGGGGAGCGATGACGTCCTCCTCGAGAGGGCGGGTGAGGGCGGGTCGGGCGGGCCCGAGACTAGCCGACGCTCAGCCGAGCCCCCGGGCCCGGACCGCCAGCAGCACCTGGTCGTCGTCGTGGGTCAGCGACTCGCGCAGCAGCACGTCGCACAGCTCCTCGGGGCCCAGGTGCGCGTGCGCCGTGACCGTCTCCACGAGCCAGCTCAGCCCGTCGTCGAGGTCGGCCCCGCGCCGCTCGACCAAGCCGTCGGTGTAGAGCAGCAGCAGGTCCCCGGGCGCGAGCTCGAGGCGGTGGTCGGCCCGGTGGATCGACGGGTCGAGCCCCAGCAGCAGCCCGGCCTCCACGTCGAGCAGTCGTACGACGCCGTCGGCCCTCACCAGGACCGGCGGCGGGTGCCCGGCGTTGGCCCAGTGCACGAGCTGGCCGTCGGGCCCCTGCTCCTCCAGCACGGCCACCAGGGCGGTGGCGACCACCTCCATGCCCAGTCCCTCCATCGCCAGGTCGAGGTCCTGCAGGACCTGCGAGGGCAGCCACACGTCGGCGGAGTAGGCCACACCGCGGGCGAGGTTGCGCAGCTGGCCCATCGCAGCCGCGGCCGTCTGGTCGTGCCCGGCGACGTCGCCGACCATGACCGTGACCGCCCCGTCGGGCAGCGGGTAGCAGTCGTACCAGTCCCCGCCGACCCGGGCCTGCTGCGAGGCCGGTTGGTAGCGCACCGCGACCTCGAGGGCGTGGCCCGGCTGCGGCTGGGTGAGCAGGCTGCGCTGGAGCGCCTCGGAGATGGCCCTCTGGGACTCCGCCGCCGCCACACTGTCCAGCGCCGCGCCCACCCCGGCGGCCACCGTGCGCAGGAACTCGGTGTAGGCGCCGTCGAGCGGCAGCCGCGGGCTCAGCCGTCCCTCCAGGTGCCGTGGCGGGGTGCCCGCGTGACGACCAGGAACCTCCACCCGGCACAGCACGCCGCGCGACGGGTCGCCACCGGTCTCGAGCGTCAGCCCGCTCCCCGGTGCCGCCCCGAACGGCAGCGCGACCTCTCCCAGGTCCTGGCCCGAGTCGAGCGTCGCCCGGGTGCGTGCGACCACGTCCTCCTCGTCCACGGCGTCCTCGAGGGTGGCGAGCAGCTGCGCCACGAGGTGGCTGCGGCGCCGCGCCAGCACCTGCGCGGTCGTCTCGACGGCGATGTCGACGATGCCCTCGACCTCGCCGTCGGGGCCGAGCACGGCGGAGTAGGACCAGGTGAACCAGCAGTCCTCGACGTAGCCGGCGCGCTGCAGCGGCAGCAGCACGTCCTGGCTCCACGTCGCCTCACCGCCGGCCCGCACCTGCGCCAGCAGCGGCCCGATGGCGTCCATCGCCTCGGGGAACACCTCGTCGCACCGGCGCCCCAGGGCCGGGTGCTTGTCGCCCATCAGCTCGACGTAGGCCTCGTTGTAGAGCAGCACCAGCTCCGGCCCCCACAGCAGGGTCGCGGCGAACCGGGTGCCCCAGATCAGGTCCAGCGAGGCCCGCAGCGCCGGGCTCCAGCCCCCCGGGTCACCGAGCGGGCCGGCCGCCCAGTCGGTGGCGGCGTACTCCTCGCGCAGCGCGCCCGCGCGCGCGAAGGCGGGCGACGACGGCGCGGGGGGCGACATGGCCACATCGTGGCAGGTCAGCTCCACACCCGCAGCGCAACAGCAACGTCCAGGCGGACCCGCGCATCGCTGCTCACAGGGCCCACCAGCCGCTCGATCTTGGCCAGCCGGTAGCGCATGGTGTTGTAGTGGAAGAACTGCGCGCGCGCAGCCTCCGCCACGTTGAAGTTGGTGTCGAGCAGCGCCTGCAGCGTCACCCTCAGCCCCTCGGCCTCCGGGTCCTCGCCGGCCAACGGCCCGAGCACGTCGCGGGCGAAGGCGCGCAGCTCGTCGCGGTCGGTGACCGAGGCCAGCAGCCGGTCGACGCCGAGGTCGTCGAAGAACGACGTCACGCCCCCGCCGTGGACCCGACGACCGACCTCCACGGCCCGGCTCGCCTGGTCGTACGCCGTCGGCAGGCCCGTCACCCGGGCGGCCCGACTGACCCCGCAGGTGAAGCCGCCCACCTCGCCGGCGACCGTGGCCGCGGCGCGCTGCACGAGGTCCTCCCCGGCCCGACGTGAGGGGGCACCGCCCACCGGCAGCAGCGCGACCACCTCGGTGGCGAGGTCCGCGCACGGCAGCGTCGACCCGAGCCGGTCGGTGGCCGAGCGCCAGGCGGCCGCGAAGTGCGACTGCTCGGCCAGCCGGTCCGCGGCCGGGCGGTCGAGGGCCGCGACGAGCACCACGCAGTGCTCCTCCAGCAGGTCGAGCCCCAGCTCGGCGAGCACCTCCGCAGAGGCGCGTCCCGACAGGGCGTCACGCAGCAGGTGCCCGACGTACGCGTCGTGCTGCTGGTCCGAGAACTGCCTCCGCACTGTGCTCTCCTCACGCGTCGCAGAGGGCAGAGACTAGGCGACGTCCGGTGACGGCGGAACCGAAGGTGGCTGCCAGAAGGCCGCCCGGATGTCCACGGCGCCCGAGGGACGCAGCGCCGTGCCCTCCTCCAGGTAGGCCTGACGGGCGGTGTCGAGATGGCTGTCGGGCAGCGACCCGTCGGCGCGCACGACGCGCCACCAGGGCACTCCCCCGCCGTGGGTCGACATCACGTTGCCGACGCGGCGCGGTCCGAAGCGTCCGATGGCGTCGGCGATCGCGCCGTACGTCGTCACCCGTCCCCGCGGCACCGCCTCCACGCAGGCGAGCACGGCCTCGACGTAGTCCTCGGGGTGCCTCACCCCGAGGAATCTAGATCAGAGCAGCGGCGAGAACGGCTCCGTGCCCAGCGCCAGCTTGAGCCCGGGGATGCCGGAGTGCTGCTGGGCGAAGGCCAGCTCGCGGGACAGGTCGCCGATGTTGTTCGACAGCGGGAACGGGGTCAGGCCGAGGGTCGACAGGGTGCCGACCGCCTTGCCGTCGGCGCTGAGGAACGCCGAGCCGGAGTCGCCGGGGACGCCGGGGGTGATCGTGTAGAGCAGGTGCGACCAGCCGCCGTCGGCGGCGTCGTCGCCCAGCGAGATGCCCTGCTTGGGCGAGAGCAGCTCGAGGCCCGCGCGCAGCGAGGAGTTGCCGTAGCTCCACACGCTCTCGCCCGCGCCGAGGCCGTCGGTGTCGATGCCGGTGGGGCCACCCCAGAACGGGATGCTCGGGTTGACCTTCGAGACGTCGCTGCCGGCGACCTTGACCAGCGCGAAGTCGTTGAAGGAGCAGACCACCGGGTCGCTCGTGCCGATCCGGTTCATGGTCTCCCAGGAGCTGTAGGCCAGGGTGCCGCGGCCCAGGACCGTCCCCGAGGTGAGCAGGCTGCCGCCGCGCTCGAAGGTGACCGGCGTGCCGATCGGGACCGAGGACTGGCCGCAGCCGTTGGTGTCGGTCGCCGCGCCGAGACCGGCGCAGTGCGCGGCGTAGCCGACGTACACCCCGCCGTTGCGGTCGGTGAAGACGAAGTTGGCGGTGCACTGGCCGCCGTCGGTGTACATCTGCACGCCCGGCGTGATCGTCGCCGTGGCCGCGGGGGCCCAGGTGACGGCGCGCTTGCGCTTGCGCTTGGCCGCGTCCGCGGTGGGGGCGAGGGTCGCGACGAGGGCCAGGGCCACCGCGCAGACGAGGAGCAGGACCGGCACGGTGCGGGAGCGCAGCAGCGTCATGTCCCGCACAACGAGGCAGGGCCCCGACCGGCTACGCGGTCGGGGCCCCGTCTCACAGGGTGGGCTGTCAGATCACAGCCCGTGGCTCACAGGAGGGGCGAGAACGGCTCCGTGCCCAGCGCCAGCTCGAGGCCGGCGATGCCGGAGTGCTGCTGGGCGTAGGCCAGCTCGCTGGCCAGGTCGCCGACGCCGTTGGAGCCGGCCAGCGGCGCCAGGGCCAGCGTCGACAGGGTGCCGAGGGCCTCGCCCTCGCCGTTGATGAAGGCCGAGCCGGAGTCACCGGGGACGCCGGGGGTGAGCGTGTAGACCGGGTGGGTCCAGCCGTTGCCGGAGGTGCCGAGGCTGATGCCCTGCTTGGGCGAGAGCAGCTCGATGCCGCCGCGCAGCGAGGAGTTGCCGTAGGAGTGGACCGTCTCGCCGGCGCCGACCCCGTCGGTGTCGATGCCCACCGGGCCGCCCCAGAACGGGATGCTCGGGTTGACCTTCGAGACGTCGGCCGCGTCGACCTTGACCAGCGCGAAGTCGTTGTAGGCGCAGGTGTCGGCGTCGGTCTCGCCGTTGTCCTGCATGGCCAGCCAGGAGCTGTAGGCCAGCGTGCCGCCGCCCAGGCGCGTGCCCGAGCTGACCAGCGAGCCGCCCTCGGCGAAGTCGACCTTCGTGCCGAGCGGGAGCGAGCCGGACTCGCAGCCGTCGGTCTGGGTCGCCTCGCCGGTGCCGGCGCAGTGCGCTGCGTAGCCGAGGTAGACCCCGCCGGCGGAGTCGGTGAACACGAAGTTGGCCGTGCACTGGCCGCCCTCGGTGTAGGCCTGCACGCCGGGGGTCAGCGTCGCCTGGTCGGCCGGCGCCCAGGTGGGGGCGGCGGACGCGGGGGCGACCGTGGCCGTGGCGGCGCCGAGGACGGCGGCGCTGGCGAGCGCGGCGAGGGTCGCGAGGCGACGCGTGGACGTACGAAGGTTCTGCAAGGGACTCATCCTCCAGGGAGCACTGGCGCCGACCACCGAGCAGGCCGGCTGTGACAGAGCCGACCTACCCGGTGTGGCACGGGCTACACCCGGTAGAACCTGTTTTTACCCTCGAGTAACCCCAAGACCCGTCTCAGGCTCGGGGCCCTACGGGAAGCACTCCCGCGCGATCAGTACGACGGCTGGCTGGGGTCGATCTGGTTGACCCACGCCACCACGCCGCCGCCGACGTGCACGGCGTCGGCGAACCCGGCGCCCTTGAGCACCGCCAGCGCCTCGGCCGAGCGGACGCCGGACTTGCAGTGCAGCACGACCGGCTTGTCCTGGGAGAGCTGCTCGAGGGCGTTGCCGTTGAGGAACTCGCCCTTGGGGATCAGCACCGAGCCAGGGATCTGGTTGATCTCGTACTCGTTGGGCTCGCGCACGTCGACCAGCACGAAGTCCCGGCTGCCCTCCTCGCGCTCCTTGAGCATCGACTCCAGCTGGGTCACCGAGATCGTCGAGCCGGCAGCGGCGTCGGCGGCCTCGTCGGAGATCGCACCGCAGAAGGTGTCGTAGTCGATCAGGCCGGTGACGGTCGGGTTCTCGCCGCACAGCGCGCAGTTGGGGTCCTTGCGGACCTTCAGCTTGCGCCATGACAGCTCGAGGGCGTCGTAGATGACCAGCGAGCCGATGGCGGGGTCGCCAGCACCGGTGATCATCTTGATGGCCTCGTTGACCTGGATCGAGCCGATCGAGGCGCACAGCACGCCCAGCACGCCGCCCTCGGCGCACGAGGGGACCATGCCCGGCGGCGGCGGCTCGGGGTAGAGGCAGCGGTAGCAGGGCGCGCCCTCGACCTGCTTGGGCGCGAACACCGAGGCCTGGCCGTCGAAGCGGTAGATCGAGCCCCAGACGTAGGGGATCCCGAGGAAGTACGCCGCGTCGTTGACCATGTAGCGGGTCGCGAAGTTGTCGGTGCCGTCGATGATGAGGTCGTAGCCCTCGAAGACGTCGAAGACGTTGTCGTTGTCGAGGCGCTCCTCGTGCAGCACGACGTTGACGTGCGGATTGGCCTCGGCGATCGACTCCTTGGCCGAGAGGGCCTTGGACTTCCCGATGTCGGACTGGGTGTGGATGATCTGGCGCTGGAGGTTCGACTCGTCGACCTCGTCGAACTCCGCGATGCCCAGGGTCCCCACGCCGGCCGCGGCGAGGTAGAGCAGCGCGGGGCTGCCGAGACCGCCGGCGCCGATCACCAGGACCTTCGCGTTCTTCAGGCGCTTCTGACCGGTCATGCCCACGTCGGGGATGATCAGGTGACGGCTGTAGCGGCGTACCTCGTCGACGGTCAGCTCTGCTGCCGGCTCCACGAGCGGCTCGATGCTCACGGGGGTCTCTCCTCGCCTTCGGGGCTGGGGTGCTGGGGGGGTTCGTGCAGGGGGTTGGTGCTTGGTCTTCGGTCGCGGGCACAACACCCACGGCGCGCTCCATGTTCCCCCACGCCCGGCGACGCGCGACACGTCCACCCAGAGCCTGGACAGCCGTGCGGTGCGTCACGCGCGTTAGGCTCCTGTCCCCCGGAAGTGACCGAGCAGTAAGCCCGCAGGCCAGCCCCAGCAGACCCCCGCGAACCAGGAGACCAGCAGTGACGGCAGAACAGCAGGAGGTCGGCGGCCTCCGCCCCCGCGGGGCCCGGATGCCCCGGCGCGAGCGTCGCGCCCAGCTGCTGGAGTCCGCGCTCGAGGTCTTCGTCGCCCAGGGTTACCACGCCGCCGCGATGGACGACATCGCCGAGCGCGCCGGGGTCTCCAAGCCGGTGCTCTACCAGCACTTCCCCGGCAAGCTCGACCTCTACCTCGCGCTGCTGGACCGCTCGTGCGACCAGATCATCGACAACTGCCGCGCCGCGCTGGAGTCCACCGACGACAACAAGCAGCGCGTCGAGGCGACGATGGACGTGTTCTACGAGTACGTCGCCCACGACACCGGCGCCTTCCGCCTGGTCTTCGAGTCCGACCTGACCAACGAGCCGGCCGTGCGCGAGCAGGTCGACCGGGTCACCACCGAGTGCGCCCGCCTCATCGCCGGCGTCATCCACGACGACACCGGCCTGCCCGACGAGGCCTCCCGCCTGCTGGCGGTCTCGCTGGTGGGCATGGCCCAGGTCAGCGCCCGCTTCTGGCTCACCGAGGCCGGCGGCCTCGGCCGCGACCAGGCCGCCGCCCTGGTGGCCGGTCTCGCCTGGCGCGGCATCGGTGGCTACCCGCGCACCGACGACCCTTCCGTCGAGCACTAGGCTGGCTGCGTGGACGTCAAGATCGGAATCCAGCAGGCCCCCCGCGAGATCACCCTCGAGACCGAGGAGTCGGCCGAGGCCCTGACCTCCAAGGTCTCCGAGGCCGTCTCCTCCGACGGCCTGCTCTCCCTCACCGACTCCAAGGGCCGGGTCGTGCTCGTGCCCGGCGCGAAGATCGCCTACGTCGAGCTCGGCTCGACCACGGTCGCCGCGGTCGGCTTCCGCAGCTAGCTAGCTCTCGAGCCCGAGCTCGCTCATCCGCTCGGTGTGCCGCTCGGTCAGCCGGGCGAACATCCGGCCGATGGCCGCGAGGTCGAGACCGGGGCGATCGGTGCCGCCGGCCAGCAGCGAGGAGAGCGCGTCACGCTCGGCGGCGACCCGCTGCGCCTGGATCAGCGCCTCGCCCATGAGCCGTCGGCCCCACAGGGCCAGCCGCCCGCCCAGCCGGTGGTCGGCCGCGATCGCCGAGCGCACCCGGTCGACCACGAACTCCGCGTGGCCGGAGTCCTCGAAGGTGCCGACCACCAGGTCGCGGGTCTCGGCGTCGAGGTAGGCGGCGATCTCGCGGTAGAAGTCGTCGGCCAGGCCGTCGCCGACGTAGGCCTTCACCAGGCCCTCGTACCAGTCGGCCGGCGCGGTGTGGTCGTGGAAGCGGTCGATGGCCTTCTGGAACGGCGCCATCGCCGCGAAGGGGTCGGCCCCCAGTGCCTCCAGCCGGGAGCGCAGTGCCCCGACCTTGGAGAACTCCGCCGAGGCCATGGTCGCGATCGCGACCTTGTCCTCCAGCGTGGGCGCCAGCTTGGCGTCCTCGGCCAGGCGCTCGAAAGCGCTGATCTCGCCGTACGCGATGACCCCGAGCAGGTCGACGATCGCCTCGCGGTAGGTGGGGTCCTCGAAGGCCAGCGGTGTGTCGCCGTCTCCCGAGTCGGGCCCGGTCTCGACCTGGGATTCAGTCATGCTCGCACCCTACCGATACAGTCTTGAACCGTATGTGCGCGGTTGACCGGGTCCCGGGTCGGCCGCAGCGGTTGTGGCAGCGCCGCCCAGCAGACAGACCCGACGGGGCCAGCAACCACGAAAGCAGAACACTGTGACCACCTTCCGTGAGCTCGGGGTGCACCCCGAGATCTGCGACGCGCTCGAGCGCGGCGGCATCACCACCCCCTTCGCCATCCAGGAGATGACCCTCTCGGTCGCCCTGATGGGCACCGACCTCATCGGCCAGGCCCGCACGGGCACCGGCAAGACCCTCGCCTTCGGCATCCCGGTGCTGCAGCGCAGCGTCTCCCCCAAGGACCCCGACTACGCCGAGCTCCCCCAGGGCAAGCCGCAGGCCCTGATCGTGGCCCCCACGCGCGAGCTGGCCCTCCAGGTCTCCTCCGACCTGACCCTCGCCTCCGCCGACCGCGGCCTGCGCGTGCTGACCGTCTACGGCGGCGTCGGCTACGAGCCGCAGCTCGAGGCCCTCGAGGCCGGCGTCGACGTCGTCGTCGGCACGCCCGGTCGTCTCATCGACCTGGCCAACCGCAAGAGCCTCGACCTCTCCCACGTCCACGCCGTCGTGCTGGACGAGGCCGACGAGATGCTCGACCTCGGGTTCCTGCCCGACGTCGAGAAGCTGATGCGGATGACGCCGGAGACCCGGCAGACGATGCTGTTCTCGGCCACCATGCCGGCCGCGATCGTCTCGCTGGCGCGCACCTACATGCGCCACCCGATGAACATCCGCGCGGAGTCCTCCTACGAGAACGCCACCGTGCCCGCCACGGCGCAGTTCATCTACCAGTGCCACGACCTCGACAAGCCCGAGATCATCGGCCGGCTGCTCCAGGCCGAGGACGCCGACAAGTTCATCGTCTTCACCCGCACCAAGCGCCAGGCCCAGCGGGTCGCCGACGACCTGGCCGAGCGCGGCTTCGCCGCCTCCCCGCTGCACGGCGACATGGCCCAGGTCGCGCGCGAGAAGGCGCTGGCGAAGTTCCGCGAGGACAAGATCCGCGTCCTGGTCGCGACCGACGTCGCCGCCCGCGGCATCGACGTGCGCGGTGTCTCCCACGTCATCAACTACACCTGCCCCGAGGACGACAAGACCTACGTCCACCGGATCGGCCGCACCGGCCGCGCGGGCGCCACCGGCATCGCGATCACGCTGGTCGACTGGCAGGACCTGCACCGCTGGAAGCTCATCAACAAGGCGCTGGACCTGCCCTTCGACGAGCCGCTGGAGACCTACTCCACCTCCGAGCACCTCTTCCACGACCAGGGCATCGCCCCGGGCACCAAGGGCCGCATCGCCGACCCCAAGCCGGTGGAGAAGAAGGAGCCCCGCGAGCGCTCGGGCGACCGGGCCCCGCGCAACCGCAACCGCAACCGGACGCGCACCCGCTCGCGCGGCGGCGAGGTCGTGGCCGAGGTCAAGACCACCGAGTCCGGCGAGAAGCAGGTCGAGAAGGTCGAGTCCTCGGCGGGCTCGGGCTCCGGCTCCTCGAGCAGCCGCAACCGTCGTCGTCGCCGCTCGCGCGGTGGCGGCGGTGGCCAGGGCGGCGGCCAGCAGGGCGCCGGCCAGAACAGCCAGGGCGGCTCCGCGCCCGCCGGCCACTGAGCCCGCTCCGCCACTCGGACAGACGACGAGGCCCGCTCCCCTCCAGGGGGAGCGGGCCTCGTGCGTGTCTCAGCGCTTCTTGCGTCCCGCTCGCGTGACGAGGTTCGCGGCGACCTCCCGGTAGGCCTGGGCACCCTTGCTGGTGCGGCTGGTAGCCAGGATCGATCGGCCGGCCGCGGGGGCCTCGGCGAACTTGATGGTCTTGGGGATCGGCGGCTCGACGACCTCGAGCTCGTAGGTCTCGGCGATGGTCTCCAGCACCGTGCGCGAGTGGTTGGTGCGGCCGTCGTACAACGTCGGCAGCACGCCCCAGACCTCGAGCTTGCGGTTGGTGAACTTCCGGACGTCGTGCACGGTGTCGAGCAGCTGGCCCACCCCGCGGTGCGAGAGCGTCTCGCACTGCAGCGGGATGAGCACGCCGCGAGCGGCCGTCAGCGCCGCGACCGTCAGCACGCCCAGCGAGGGCGGGCAGTCCAGCAGCACCCAGTCGTAGTCGTCCTCGACGTCCTCCACGACCATCTTGACCACGTGCTCGCGGCCGGTGCGCGTGAGCAGGTCGGCCTCGGCGCGAGCGAGCTCGATGGTGGCCGGCAGGAGGTGCACGCCGTCCTCGGTCTCGATGATCACCTCGCCTGGGTCGGTGCCCTTGGTCAGCACGTGGTGCACCGAGACCTCGAGGTCCTCGGGATCGATGCCCAGGGAGAAGGTCAGGCAGGCCTGCGGGTCGAGGTCGACGAGCAGCACCCGCTGCCCGAGCTCGGCGAGAGCCGCGCCGATCGAGGCGACGGAGGTGGTCTTGGCGACGCCGCCCTTCTGGTTGGCGACGGCGAGTGTCGTGGTCATCGAGGGTCATCATGCCGGACGGGTCGCACGCTGCCGAGGTGGGACCTGTTCTACTCGGGTCATGTCTCGCTCCCTGGTCACCGGCCCGACCGCCGGCATCGGACGCTCCTTCGCCCATCAGCTGGCCGCGCGCGGCGACGACCTCGTGCTCGTCGCCCGGGACGAGGCCCGGCTCGAGGAGCTCGCCGACGAGCTCCGCGCGCAGCACGACATCGAGGTGGAGGTGCTCGCCGCCGACCTCGCCGACCGCGACCAGCTGCACCGGGTCGAGGAGCGGCTGGCCGACCTGCAGAGCCCGGTCGACCTGCTGGTCAACAACGCGGGGTTCGGCCTGAAGGGCCGCTTCCTCGACAACGACGTCGAGGCCGAGACCGCCATGCTGGACGTCCTGGTCACCGCCGTCCTGCGGCTGACCCACGCCGCGCTGGGCCCGATGGCCGCGCGGGGCCACGGCGGGGTCATCAACGTCTCCAGCGTCGCCGCCTTCCTCCCCCGCGGCACCTACTCCGCGGCCAAGGCCTACGTGAACCGGCTCGGCGAGTGGGCGGCGGCGGAGTACGCCGAGCAGGGCGTCACCGTCACCACCCTGTGCCCGGGCTTCGTGCGCACCGAGTTCCACGAGCGGATGGGCGTGGGCCGCGACTCCGCCCCGTCGTGGATGTGGCTCGACGCCGACGACCTGGTCCGCGACGCGCTGGCCGACCACGCGAAGGGGAAGGTCTACTCGATCCCCAGCGCGCAGTACAAGGTCATCGCCGGTGCCGCCCGCCTGGTGCCGAGCGGGCTGCTGCAGCGCTTCCAGGGGCTGGGCCGCAAGTAGTTGCTGCGCCTCAGAGCCCGAGCGGCTCCGGGGCGGGCCGGCCCGAGGCCGCACGGGCCCGCGCCGCGGCGTCCAGCAGCCGCTCGAGCTCGTCGGGCGCCGTGGTGTTGCACGCCAGGTCGTGACCGACCTTGCCGGTGCCGTGGTGGTCGCTGGAGCCGGTGACGACCAGGTCGAGGTTGCGGGCGATCGCGCGCAGCGAGTCGCGGGCCCCGGCGTCGTGGTCCTGGTGGTCGACCTCCAGGCCGACCAGCCCCAGGTCGGCCAGCTCGGCGATGGCCGCCTCGTCGGGGCTGCGGGTGCGGCGTCGACCCCACGCGTGGGCGATGACGCTGACCCCGCCGGCCTCGGCGACCACGCGGATGGTCTCGCGCAGCGGGGCGGCGTACCTGTCGACGTACCCGGGCATACCGGGGTTGAGGAACCGTCGGAACGCCTCGTCGCGGTCGGCCACCACCCCGGCGACGACCAGCGCGTCGGCGATGTGCGGGCGCCCGCTGGCCGCGGCGTCCCCGGAGACCCGGGCGACGTCGTCCTCGCTCAGCTCGACGTCGACTTCCCGCAGCCGCGCCAGCACCGCGGGCACACGGGACGACCGGCCCTCCAGCACCTTGTCGAGCAGCGCCACGAGCGGCGGGTACGTCGGGTCGGGGAGGTAGGCCAGCAGGTGCACGCCGCGTCCGTCGAGGCGGGTGCTGACCTCCATCCCGCGGACCAGTCCGAGACCGGCGGCATCGGCCGCGCGGGCCGCCTCGTCCCACCCCTCCGCGGTGTCGTGGTCGGTGACCCCGAGGACGTCCACACCTGCCGCGACCGCGGCGGTCACCAGCTCGGTGGGCGACTGGGTGCCGTCGCTGGCCCGGGTGTGGGTGTGCAGGTCGACCTTCACCGGCTCACCACGGGACCTGCCAGGGGGCTCACCACGGGGGCGCCGGCCCGGCGAAGGGCAGCTCGATCAGCGGCGGCCCGACCGGCGCCACGTCACGCAGGATCCAGTCGTCGCGCAGCAGCAGCACCGCCGAGGCCGGCCGGACCACGATCCACAGCCAGCGCCCGAAGGCCTCCCCCACCACGACCGAGCGGTCCCACTCCCCGCTCGAGCCGCTGGTCGAGACCGACCACAGCGGCACCTGCTTCTGCTCCAGCCGCACGCGCACCAGCGGCTGGCCTTGGAAGTGGCCGGGGTCGGGGTCGTCGTGGCGGGTGCCGGCGACGCGGGCCCCGAGGCCGGTGCCGGGCTCCTCGGTGACGACCAGGACGTCGACCGGCCCGTCGAGCTCGCTGGTGCCGGTGACGCAGGTCAGCGTGCCGCGCACCCGGTCGCCCTCGGTGACCGCGGCCAGGTCGCTGACCGACCAGCCGGGGCTCAGCGGCCACGGGAGGTAGGTCGGGAAGTCGCGGGTCCGGCCCAGGTGCGAGGCGAGCTCGTCGTACGTCGCCGCCTCGGGACGCCACAGCACGTGCGTGGGCCCGTGGTCGGGGCACGACCAGGCGCCTCCGGCCTCCGACGCGGTCGGCGTCACGGGGGCCGAGCAGCGGGAGCAGGAGGGCTGCACGGGCACGGGCCTACCGTACCGAGTGACGCGCGGCTCGGTCCCGGCTGCTCGGTCCCGGCTGCTCGGTACCGGCCGCTCAGTCCTCCCGGGGCGTGCTGCGCTCCACCAGCAGCTCGACCTGCGCGCGCAGCGCGGCGATCTCCGCGCGCAGCTCCTCGCGCTCGGCGGCCCCGCGCTGCTCGTCCTCGGCGTCGTCGGCATCGGTGACTCGCTCGACCAGCCAGCTGGCCAGCGTGGCGGTGACGACACCGAGCAGGGCCACCCCGGTGATCATCAGCAGCGCCCCGACGACCCGGCCGCTGGTGGTGACCGGGTAGGTGTCGCCGTACCCGACGGTCGTCATGGTGGTCAGGGCCCACCACATCGCGTCGCCGAAGGAGGTGATCGAGGCTCCCTCGGCGTACCTCTCGGCCTGCAGCGCCGCGAGGGCGGCGACGTAGGCGACGATGCCGGAGCCGAACCCGACGTAGAGGCCCACCCGGCCCCGCAGTCCCTGCGAGGCCGAGCGGTTGAGGACCTTGACCAGCAGCACCAGCTGCAGCGGGCGCAGTGCCGGCAGCAGCAGCACCGCCGCGTCGAACGCGTGCCGCCACGCCCACCGGAACCGGTGGTCGGCGGCCACCAGCCGCACCACGAAGTCGACGATGAAGACCAGCCACAGCAGGCCCACCACTGTGGCGCACAGCGCCTTCCACCGTCCCGGCATGCCGGGGTCGAGTATCGGCAGCGAGTAGGCCACCAGGAACACCAGCGCGGCGCCGGCCAGCGGCCACCGCGTCCAGCGCTCCCAGGTGCTGGTGGTGGGGGTCCTCACGGGACCGGTCAGTCGGCCTTCGCGTCCGGGCCGGGCCAGTTCTTGTCCGGCTGCGGAACGGGGCGGCCGGGCTGCTCGCCGCCACGGGCCTCGAGGTAGTTGTTCTTCGGCACCATCACCTTGCGGCGGAAGATGCACACGACCTTGCCGTCCTGGTTGTAGCCGATCGTCTCGACGTGGACGACGCCCCGGTCGTCCTTGGAGGTCGACTCCCACTTGTCGAGCACGGTGGTCTCGCCGTACAGCGTGTCGCCGTGGAAGGTCGGCGCGACGTGGCGCAGCGACTCGATCTCGAGGTTGGCGATCGCCTTGCCGGAGATGTCGGGCACCGACATGCCGAGCAGGATGGAGTAGACGTAGTTGCCCACCACGACGTTCTTGCCGAACTGCGTGGTCTCCTCGGCGTAGTTGGTGTCCATGTGCAGCGGGTGGTGGTTCATCGTGAGCAGGCAGAACATGTGGTCGTCGAACTCGGTGACCGTCTTGCCGGGCCAGTGCTTGTAGGTCGCACCGACCTCGAACTCCTCGTAGCTGCGACCGAACTGCACGTCTGCTCCTCTGCTCTGCTGCTGGTGACTGGTGGGTAACAAGGCCCCGCGTCATCCTGCCACGCGGAACCGGCCCGGAGGGGCTAGCGTCTCAGCACCATGAGCATGCTGCGCATCACCCTCCGCCGAGTACTGGCCGGGACCACCGCCGTCCTCCTGCTGCTGCCGCTCGCCGCATGCAGCGGCGAGGACGAGGTGGCGCGCGACCAGGCGGCCCCCACCGGCAGCGCCTCCTCGGACCAGGACGTGGAGGCCGAGGAGCCCACCAGCGGTCCCGACGTGGGCTTCGGCCCCACCGACTACGCCTTCACCCTCCAGGTCTCGTGCTTCTGCCCGTACGCCGCCGTGCCGGTGCGCGTCACCGTCGAGGACGACCGGGTCGTCGAGGCCGTCTTCGAGAAGGGCGGCGGACGCGGCGGCGCGAAGGCCGGCGAACCGGCGCCGGAGTTCTTCGAGCTCACCATCGACGAGGTCATCGCCGAGGCGGAGGACGCCGAGGAGGCGGGCGCCGCGCGCGTGGACGTCACCTGGCCCGAGGGCAGCGACTACCCGACCGAGGTCTACATCGACCGCGACGAGCGGATGGCCGACGAGGAGATCGGCTACACGCTCTCGGACGTGAAGGTCGTCGGCGAGGGCATCGGCGGCTGAGATACGAACGCCGAGCCGTCAGTCACGGGCGGACGTAGACGCCCATCCGCCGCGTGGGACCTTGACGTGGGTCACGGTCAGGTCACGATGCTCGGATGACCTGTGGGGAAGGGCTCTGAGCGTCTCGGAATGTCGGCGGTCCCTGGAAGAGTCAGCTCATGGAAGGGCTCGGGCAGCACCAGGTCGACCGCGGTGTCGCGGTCATC
>NZ_LUPI01000017.1:0-26916 GCF_001627265.1 Nocardioides sp. REDSEA-S30_B4
TGCCCGCGGCTTCCGCAACTACGACAACTACCGGCTACGCATGCTCCTCATCGGCGGAGGACTCGACACCCTCATCCCCACCTGAAGTACGAAGAGCCGCTTACCGGGTCGCTTCCTATCGCCCCTTCACTCGACAACGCCTCTATTTCGACCGAACGATGAACGACATGGTTTACCGAATTCCGTTGGCCTTCCCGAATGGTCAACTGCCGAATCTCGGATTCGCGGTTACTGGACCGGCTTCGCACTACGACTTCTGTTTGCTCGCAGCCGACGCCGTCCCGGACCTACACCTACTCGATACTGGCCAGTTTCTTCCTCGGTGGACCTACGAACTCGTTGATGAGAGCGGCGCCCTGGATCTGGGCGGCGACGGCGAGGTCATCGACGGATACCGCCGCATCGACAACGTCACCGACGAGGCGCTCAAGCGCTTCACCGGGGCGTACGGCTCGATCACGAAGGACGACATCTTCTTCTACGTCTACGGGCTGCTGCACAGCCCGGAGTACCGCGAGCCCTACGCGGCCGACCTGAAGAAGATGCTGCCCCGGATCCCGCTGGTCGAGGACCCGTGGCCGTTCGTGCAGGCCGGCCGCGACCTGTCCGAGCTGCACCTGGGCTACGAAACGGTGACGCCGTACCCACTCCACGGCCTCGACGCCCAACCCCCGGCCGGGACCGATCCTTACGACTTCTACCGCGTGCAGAAGATGGCGTTCGGCAAGGTCCGCGACCCCGAGACCAAGAAGCTCGTCGCCGACCGCTCGACCGTGACCTACAACAGTCGGATCACCCTGACCGGCATCCCCGAGGCGGCGTACCGCTACCAGCTCGGCTCCCGCTCCGCGGTGGAGTGGATCCTCGATCGCTATCAGGTCAAGACCGATAAGGCGTCCGGCATCGTCAACGACCCCAACGACTGGTCGAAGGAAGTGTCGGACCCGAGGTACATCATCGACCTGCTCGCCCGCATCGTCACGGTGAGCCTCGAGACCATGTCGATCGTCGACGCCCTCCCGGCGCTGGCGATCAGGAAGGATCAGCAGGGGTGAAGCCGAACCCGAAGGCGCTCGTCGCCGCTGGCCTGGAGAAGGCGCTCGTCGCGCAGGCACCGGTGGCCCGGGCCAACGTCGAGCGACTGCGACGCCTGCACCCGGACGAGTCCCCCACCGACCTGATCAATAGGATCCGCCGTACCTACCTCGCCGCGATCACCATGACCGGCGGCGCCGCCGGCGCGGCAGGAGCCGTCCCCGGGGCTGGCGTCCCGACGGCACTGGCCGATGTGTTGGCCTTTACCGAGGCCACCACCCTCTACGTGCTGTCGTTGGCCGAGATCCACGACCTGGACCCCGAGGATGTCGAGCGCCGCAAGCTGCTCGTCCTCACCGTGCTGCTCGGGGACAGCGCGATCACCGCCCTGGAGGCGACCATCCCCCGCACCGCGCCGTACTGGGCCCGGCTCATCGTGGAGCGGACGCCGATGACCGCGATCAACGCCGCCAACAGGGTGCTGGGGCCACGCTTCATCACCAAGTACGGCACCAAGCAGGGTGTGCTTGTGCTGAGCAAGCAGGTGCCGCTGGGCATCGGCGCGGGCCTGGGCGCCGGTGGCAACCACCTCTTCGGCCGGCTCGCCACACGATCGGCCCGCAAGATCTTCGGCCCGCCGCCTGCGACGTGGGCATTGCCGACCAAGGACGGAGCAGACGATGACTGACGAGGGCACCGCACCGCAGGCCCTGACCGCGGAAACACAGCCGGCGCCGTCGACCGGCTACGACCGTGAGGCCCTGATCCGCACCATCCTGGAGGCCGACGACTCACTGATGGGTCGCATCTACCGCTACGAGCGCGACGGCATGGCTCCGCAGGAGATCGCGAAAGCCGAGGGCAACCAGGGTCCCGCCTTCGTCTACAACTACCGCCTCCAGATCAACGCGATCGTCTCGGGAAAGGTGCCGGAGAGCGCATGGGCGGCGCGCAGCGTGGCCGCCAAGCTGCGCAGCTGGCTCAAGAATCTCGATCTCGATCCCCAGCTGCGCAGCGACCTGGAGAAGTTCGAGGCCACGGTGCGGAGTCGCGCCGAGGACCCCGAGGCTGAGGCCCAGGAGGTCACCAAGGCAGTCGCCAACACGGAGCAGGCCGAGAAGGTCGGCAAGCCTGGCATCTACGTCTACACGTTGCCGCACTACCTGAAGCACCCGGTCGACGAGGAGACCGGCAAGACTCTGTTGAAGGTCGGCCATTCCGCGAAGGACGCCCACTACCGCGCGGAGTCGGCCGGGCGGCTCACAGCCTTGCCAGAAGACCCTATCCTGCTCCGCATCTACCCCGCGGAAGCGTCCGCTGCTGTGGAGAAGGAGTTCCACGCCTGGCTGCGCGACGCCGACCACGCTGCGGGCCGCACGCGACGGGCGGGTTCGGAGTGGTTCGTGACGTCGACGAAGTTCCTCGACCGCATCGCCACCTCGCTCGGTCTTGAGATCCAGGTCGTCAACGCCATCGAGGGAGATCAGGCGTGAGCTCGACCTTCGGCTGGCTCGACCAGGACGACTCTCAGCGGGCGGCGATGACCGAGGTCATCAAGCTCTTCCAGGACGAGTCGAGCGTCGACGAGCTCGGTATCGGCCCCATCAGGGACAGCTTCTCCAACACCCTGTTCCCTGGCACCTCGGTGCTGCACACGAGGGTCCGCTACCTCCTCTTCATCCCGTGGCTGGTCAAGGACGTCGCGCGCCGCGGGCTCCCGCTGGACCGGGCCCGCGCTGAGCTGCGCAGCGGCGAGGTGCGGCTCATCCGCGCACTCCTCGCCGGCGGCATGAAGTCCGGGGTGATCGGCAGCCAGGCCCAGGACAGGTTGAAGACGATGCCGAGCCAGGTCTACTGGCCGGCGCTCCAGCGCTTCGACATCGTGACGTGGGATCGCAGCGTGCAGGGTCACCTTCGTCGAGCGGGATCGACGGTCCAGACCTTGCGGGACCTGGTGGAAGGCGACGTGGACCATGGTGGCCCGGACCTCGGCATCGACCCCTCGCTGCCGCCAGCACCCGAGGCGTGGCTCAAGGAGTGCACCTTCGACCTGACCAGCAGCGAGGCGGCGTACCTCCAGGAGGTCTTCGCGCGCCTTCCCGGGGGAAGCCTCTTGTCGTGGTTGGCGCCCCGCGCCCACGACGCGACCGGCGACACCGTCTGGGAGATCCCCTGCGCGGCGGAGCTGCCCCAGAGCCTGGCGGATCGTGTGGACCAAGCCCGTCGGCTCCACCACGCCTGGTACGGCGCGCCGGTGCTCTACAACCTGATGCTGGCCGAGCTGGCGGACCGTGACGACCTGGTCGACGGGTTCCGGGTCGAGCTCGAGACGTGGGAGTCAGAACTGCAGGACAGCGCGACGTTCGACGGCTGGGACCGCACCGCGTTCTGGTCGCTGGTCCGCGAACAGAACCCGCGTCTACGCGGGGCGACCCACATCTTCGTCGAGCGGTGGTTCGCCCTGGTGGAGTCCGGACAGCACGGGAGTGCCGACGCACAACGGCTCCTGCGCGAACGCGAGCTGCGACTCAAGGGCAAACGAGCAAGGCTCCAGTACGCCCAGGCACGCCAGACCTGGACGCCCGGCGCCGGGATGGGCCGGCTGGGCTACCGGTGGGGCGTGGCCAAGGCCTTCCTTGCAGACGTCGCCGAGGGTCTGCAGCTTGCTGCCCCGCAGCCGGCCGAGGCGGTGCTCTGATGCTCGCACCCGAGGACCGGCACCTCCTGACCGATGCACTGCGACCCCCGCCCGGCTTTCGCGTGGACGCAGCAGTCGCCACCACCTACACCCTCGACCTCTTCTCCCTGCTGCTCGCGCCGCTCGCGATGGCCGCCTACGACCACACCGAGGGAGACGCGTCCGCGCTCGACGCGGCCACCCCCCTCACGCTGCTGGAGTCGGTGCGTCGCCATGCCGAGCACACAGTCGTGCTGTGTCAGGCCGCCGGCATGCACGTGCCGCCGTCGTACCCGCGTCTGGCGGCGTTCGCCGAGGGCATCATGGCCGAGGTCCTGCCCCCGCCCGGAGCGACGTTCCACCCCAAGATCTGGGTCCTCCGCTTCGTCGACGCCGCGGGGACCCAGCACCACCGCTTCGTCTGCCTCAGCCGCAACCTCACCGGTGACCGCTCGTGGGACACGATCCTCGTCTGCGACGAGGACGCGTCCGCCTCGGCCCTCCTGGACGCCGCTCCCGTGGCGACCTTCGTCCAAGACCTGCTGTCCATGACGACCCGACCCCTCTCGGCAGGTCGACGGGCGCTGGTGGACGACCTCTGCCGCACCGTCGCCACGGCACGGCTCGGCGTACCCGCCCCCTTCACCCGGGCGGAGGTGCTCCCGCTGGGGACGCCCTCCGGTGGGTCCTGGCCGCTGCCCGAGCGCGCGGAGTCATGGTTGGTCATCTCGCCCTTCCTCACCGCGGGGGCGGTCCGGCAACTACCTCGCGCTCCCGGCCGGCGCGTCCTGCTGAGCCGGGCCGACTCCCTCGAGCAGGTGGGGCGCGAAGCGTGCGCGGGCATCGAGACGCGTGTGCTGCAGGCGATGGCCGACGCCGGCGACGTAGACGAGGTCTTGGACGACAGGGACGACGCGCAGCACGTGGTGACCACCGTGCCCGCCCGGGGTCTGCACGCCAAGATCCTCTGCTGGGACGACGGCAAGCAGGCTCACGTGGTGACCGGCTCGGCTAACTGCACGGGAGCGGCCTTCGGAGGCAATGTCGAGATGAGCGTGGTCCTCAGCGGACCACGGCACGCCTGTGGTCCTGACGCGGTGCTGGGGGACGAGAAGCGAGGCCTCGCGCACCTGACCCAGGCCTACGAGATCAGCTCGGCCGAGCCGAGCCAGGACGAGATGTACGACGTCGAGCGCCAGATGGAGCAGTGGCAAGCGGCCCTCGCCGAAGCTGGCCCGACCCTGGTCGCGACACAGGCAGGCGACTCCTACGACGTGGCGCTCCGCCTGACCCTGCCCCACGATCCCAACGGCCTGGCTTCTGTGACGACGGTGCGGCCCCTGGGGTTGGTCAACGCCCAGCCCCTCCCCGTCGACTCTGCCCCCTCGTGGCGGGGTGCGGCACTTCACGCGCTCTGCCCCTATCTCGCGGTCACCACCTCGGTGTCTCTCGACGGTGAGGAGCTGCTGCGCGAGTGCGTGATCCTGGTCGAGGTCGAGGGCGCCCCGACCGATCGGCTGCGGATCCTGCTGCGGGAGATGCTGGCGGACCCTGCCAAGGTCCTCGCCTACCTCGCCTTGCTGCTCGGCGACCTCGGCGCCGAGGACCTCCTCCGCAGGAGCGCGGACCTCCCGGATGGAGACAAGAGCCCAGGGTCCGCCGGGGGTCCCGGGTTCGACGACCTCGTGCTCCTCGAGCCATTGCTGCGAGCGGCGGCTCGTGACGACGACGCCCTCGAACGGGTCCAACGCCTGCTGGAGGACCTGCGGGGTGACGACGGATCGCCGCCGCCCCTGGACGAGGACTTCATGAGGTTGTGGCAGATCATCCGGGAGGCGACCCAGTCATGAGTTCTGCACAGGCGCCCGAACGTCCTGACCTCGAGCAGGAGCTGAGGGGACTCAAGGACTTCCAGCGCGCGAGCGTCGAGGCTGTCCATGCCCGGCTCTGGGACCCGGAGTCGCCCTCGCGCCGGTTCCTCGTAGCCGACGAGGTCGGTCTCGGCAAGACGCTGGTGGCGCGCGGCGTCATTGCGAAGACCATCGACCACCTGTGGCAGAAGGTGGACCGCATTGACGTCGTCTACATCTGCTCCAACGGGCAGATCGCGCGGCAGAACCTGCCGAAGCTCCGCGTCGGCGGTGACGGCGAGCGTCACGTGGCCGACCGGCTCACGATGCTCGCCTCCCAGCTCAGCCACCTCGAAGGCCGCAAGCTCAACTTCGTCTCGTTCACCCCGAGCACCTCATTCAACCTGAGGAGCAACGGCGGGAAGGCGGAGGAGCGGGTGCTGCTCTACCGGCTGGTGAAGATGGCCGATCCAGCGGTGCGTCCCGGCCCCTGGACACACTTCTTCCGCTGCTCGGCCAAGCACGAGGGCTTCAAACGGAAGGTGCAGGAGCACGACGACTCGACGATCGTCCCTGAGCTGGCGGAGGAGTTCGCGGTCATTCTTCGCGAACCGGGCACAGCTGGGATGTCACTCCTGGACGAGGTCTCCGCCTGCGTGGACGAGTTCCGCCGCGCCGGCCGCGTCTCGGGTGAGCTCAGCAGTCGTCGCTACGCGCTCATCGGCCGCCTGCGACGGGCGCTGGCCCGAGCAGCCGTGAAGCGGCTCGAGCCTGACCTGGTGATCATGGACGAGTTCCAGCGGTTCAAGGACCTGATGTCCGACGACGGCGAGGGCGCGGAGCTGGCCCGCGAGCTCTTCGACCACGCGGACTGCCGGCTCCTGCTCCTGAGCGCCACACCGTTCAAGATGTACACACTGCCCGAGGAACCCGAGGGCGACGACCACTACGATGACTTCATCGACACCGTCCGGTTCCTGGCGGGCGCGGACGGTGCGGCACAGGTCCGGACCCACCTGGCCCGCCTGCGGGCTGCCCTCTTCGCCGGTGATCTGGAGAAGGCACAGGTCGAGCGTGACGGCGCCGAGCGGCTGCTGCGCAGGGTCATGTGTCGCACCGAGCGACTGGCCACCACGCCCGACCGTGACGGCTTCGTGAGCGAGCGGTCCTGGGACCACGCCGCCCTCGCCCCGGACGACGTCCGCGACTTCCGCCGCCTCAGCCAGGTGTCGCGCGTCGTGGGAGGGCAAGACCTGCTGGAGTTCTGGCGCTCCTCTCCGTACGTCCTGGAGCTGATGGAGCAGTACAAGGTCAAGGAGAAGCTGCTCCACCACGACCCCGCCGATCCGTCACTCGTGGCTGCGATGCAGACCGACGGAGGTCAGCGCCTGGCGTGGGAAGAGATCCGCCGGTACGCCGCCATCGACCCCGGCAACGCCAAGATGCGCGGGCTCGTGTCCGATGTACTCGACCGGGGCGCCTGGCAGCTGGTCTGGATCCCGCCGTCACTCCCCTACTACGAGCTTGACGGCCCGTACGCCGATCCGGAGCTGACGAGCTTCACGAAGCGGCTGATCTTCTCCTCGTGGGCCGTTGCGCCGAAGGCCATCAGCACGGTGGTCAGCTATGAGGCGGAGCGACGGATCAGCGAGCTCGCGCGGCAGAGCAGCACCTCGAGCGGCTATGCGGAGTACGACGCCACCCGCCCTTCGGGCAGGTTGACCTTCAACCGGACCGACGGTCGCAACGCAGGAATGCCGACGCTCGGATTGATCTATCCGAGCGTGGCGCTCTCGCGCGCTGGTGACCCTGTCGGCGTGGCGCGAGACCTTGGCAGGCCCTTCCCGCTCGCGTGGGCGACGCTCGAGGACGAGGTACGTCGTCGCGTGCGTCTGCTTCTCGACACCCTGCCGCCCGGGTCCGATTCAGGCCCGGTCGACGAGCGGTGGTACTGGGCCGCCGGCGCCCTGCTGGACCGTCGGGAGGACGCCGACCTGATGGGCGTGCTCGGGTACGGCTTCGAGTACGAGGAACATGATGACCATGGTGGCTTCGACGACCATCGGACCGAAGCCATCGCGATCGCCGAAACAACCTTGGGCCGCCGTCCTGGTGACCTTGAGGATGTCGTCGTCCTGCTCGCCATCGGCGGCCCGGGCAACGCAGCCCTGCGTAGCCTGGCCCGATTGTCTGGTGGCGAGGAGGCATTCGCGGACAAGGCTCTGCGAGCTGCCGCAGCTGACATGTCCTGGGCCCTGCGAAACCTCTTCAACAAGCCAGAGATCATGGGCATCGTCGGCGGCGCGGACGCCGCGTACTGGCAGAGCGTGTTGATGCACTGTGTGCACGGCGGGCTGCAGAGCGTGCTGGACGAGCATGTCTACCTGCTGGCCCAGATGGGCGACCAGGGAGATCGCGCAGCGTGGGCAGAGGCTGTCGCGAGAAAGTTCGACGAGGCGGTGTCACTGCGCACTTCCGCGCAGACCTTTCATGACCTGTCGATCAGGACGAAGAAGGTCGTCGCCACGACGCACCGCACCCGCAGCCACCTCGCCGTGCGCTTCGGCCGCGGCATCAGCGAGGACGACAAGAGCGTGATGCGCGAGGGCCAGGTCCGTGCGGCGTACAACTCGCCGTTCTGGCCCTTCGTCCTCGCCTCCACGTCTGTAGGCCAGGAGGGACTGGACTTCCACCAGTACAGCCATGCGGTCGTGCACTGGAACCTCCCGGCGAACCCGGTCGACCTGGAGCAGCGCGAAGGACGAGTCCACCGATATCAGGGCCACGCCGTGCGGAAGAACGTCGCCTACGTCTACGGCGCCCGCGGCGAGGTGGCCCGATCCGCCAACCCGTGGGCCACCATGTTCGAGCTCGCTGCGGCCGACCGCCCAGCAGGCATGAGCGAGATCTACCCGTCGTGGGTCCCACCGCTCGAGGGTCCGGCCCGGATCGAGCGGTATGTCGCGGCCCTCCCGCTGAGCAAGGAGAGCCACGCCCTCCGCAGGCTGCTCCGCACCGTCGGCGCTTACCGGATGGTGCTTGGTCAGCCGCGGCAGGCGGACCTGCTGCGCTACTTGGGTGAACGTGACATCGACGCCAGCGACCTGGCGATCAACTTGGAGCCTGAGCTGTTGACGGAAGACTCCGAGGGACGACCCCGCTGAGGGCAGTCGACTCGCGATGCCGGCTGGCTGCGGCAGCCTTCTTCGGTGGCTCACAGGTCGACCACCGACCCTTGTCGATCGAACACGCGTTCGATACGATGTGACCATGCTCCCTGCCCCGCCGTAGCCCCTGGCGGACCCGGCTGCGCGCTCCGAGACCCAGGTCCTGGACCGGGTCGCCGACGTCGCGACCGCGATGCAGCGCGCGGGGGCCGAGCTGCTCGCGCTGGCCTACGAGTGGGCCGTTGCCCACCCCGCTGACCGGTTGGACCCCGCGGAGTCGGGCAAGCCCGGGCGGGAGAAGGCCACGCTCTACGGCGGGGAGGGGACCCCTCAGGTCACCGAGTTCGCGGCCGCCGAGTTCGGGGCCCGGATGGGACGCGGCACCCACGCCGGACGCCGCCACATCGCCGCCGCACTCGACCTCAAGCTCCGACTGCCCCGCACCTGGGCCCGGGTCCAGGCCCTCGAGGTCCGCGACACTTTCGCCATCCACGTCGCCGAGGCCACCCGCAACCTCACTGCGGCCGAGGCAGCCTGGGTCGACGAGGAGACCCACGAGCAGGCAGACGGCCGCATCCCCTGGACCCGTTTCCAGACCCTCGTGGCCGGCAAGGTCACCGTCGCCGCGCCCCACCTCGCCCGCGAACGCGAGGAACGCGCCGCCCGCGCCCGCTTCGCCAAGAAGCTGACTCCGCTGCCCGGCGACCAGGCAGCCGGCATGGCCATCTTCATGATCCGCGCACCCCTGCCCATCATCGACGCCCTCGACGCCGCGATCACCACGCTGGCTTCCCGCATCGAGCAGACGCTGCCGGCCTCGGTGACTGAGGCCGAGGACGCGCCCACCGCCGACGACCTCCGCGTCCACGCCGTCGCGCTGCTCGCCGGAGGACTCGCCACGAAAGGCTCCGACTCCACTTCCGACCTGCCCGACCTCGCCGAGCTGGACGTGCGCGGCCTGCTGCCCGCGACCACGCTGGTGGTCCACCTCTACGGCGGCACCCACCACACCGACCCCGAGACCGGTGAGCAGATCACCGTCCCGCCCGGCCGCGACCACGACGAGACCGGCCAGCCGCTCGACCACGTCGCGCGCATCGACGGCCACGGAGCCGTGTCCGAGACCTGGCTCCGAGAGGTCCTCGGCCCCCACACCCACGTCCAGGTGCTCCCCGTCCTCGACATCGACGGACTCGCCCCCGTCGACGCCTACGAGGTCCCCGCCCGACACCGCCGAGCCGTCCAGCTCCGCCACCCCGTCGAGACCTTCCCCTGGGGCCACGCCGCCTCCACCAGCCGCCACGTCCAGATCGACCACGAGATCCCCTGGTCCCGAGAACCCGGCGGCGGCGCGACCGACGTGGCCAACCTCGGCCCCCTCCACACCTTCCACCACCGCCTCAAGACCCACGGCGGCTGGCAGGTCCGCGAACCCTTCCCCGGCATCCACCTCTGGCGAGACCCCCACGGCGGCATCCACCTGCGCGACGCCACCGGCACTCGCTACCTCGACAACCCCGCCGAGGTCCCGCCCGACCCGATCTCACGCTCCGACGAGTGGTGGAACTTCCACGACCCCGACGGGTGGTGGCACGACCCCGACCTCGTCGAGCAGCACCTCGCGGCCGCCTGACGCGGGCCTACATGGTGCTGTCTCAACGTTCCCAACATCAGGCGAGCACCCGCTGAGCCGGGGCGCTAACGTGCCGAGCATGACCGGTCTTTCACCTCCGAGCTGGCACCCGGATCCCTTCGGCCGGCACGACTTGCGCTACTGGGATGGGGGGGGAGATGGACAGAGCACGTGTCGTCCCGCGGTCTCCAGGGCACCGATGCTCCCGTACCGGATGCGAGACCCGCCGTGGGCAAGGCGAGCGTCCGGCGCGATGTTGAGCGGGCAGGTGTGCTGGACGGCCGGTCGGGCGGCGGCACGTTGTTCACCGAGCCCGTGCTGGTGGTGAACCAGAAGCCCAAAGTCTTCGACAGCCGATCCGAGTACCTGGTTTACGACCGGAACGGGGTCACCCTCGGAACCGTGCAGCAACTGGGTCCGGGCGTGCTCAGGGCCGCTGTGACGCCCACTGTTCGCCATCGACGTCGACGTCTCAGGGTCTTGGATCAGCACGGTCGACTCGTCCTTCAGATCACGCGGTCTGCGGCCGTCGTGAAGTCGACGGTGACGGTGCACGATGCCAGTGGGCAACTGATAGGTCAGGTCGTCCAGAAGTCCATGGGCATCGTCGGGAACGTCAAGTTCGTACTCCAGTCGCAGGGCCAAGATCTCGCCACGCTCGAAGGCGAGGGATGGAGCACCTGGGACTTTGCCGTGAAGGATGGCCTGGGGTCGGAGGTCGCCCGCATCACCCGGGGTCGTGGTGGCCTGGCGACTTCGCTCTTCCGCGACAGCAAGCGGGACAAGTACGTCGCCGAGATCTCCGACCTTCCGCAAGGGCCTCTCCGCACTCTCGCGGTGGCGTCATGCATCGCAATCGACACTGCCTTGCGAGATTCCTGAGCGCGCGAGCCGTCGCGATCTCACGCGCCCTACCCCAGCCGGGGCCGCACCGCGTCCGGAGCCGCACGGCTCGCGCCAGCGGCTCGCAACCACCAGTCCAGAGCGTCCTCGGCGTAGGCGACGCACGCGATCGGGCGAGCCCGGCGGATCGCGTCTTGAGCCTCGATCGGGTCCCAGCCGATCCACAACCGCGGGGCGACCTGGCTGATGTTGGCGTGGGTGGGGTTCATGAGGGTGATCCGTTCGTGGAGGCGTCGAGGCGACGCAGGGAGTCGAGGAGCCAGCCCTGCGGCCGGGCGCCGGGGAGGACGGCGGTGACCTCGCGCAGCGCGCGCTCGAGGGGTACGCCGTCGAGCACCGCGACGCGGGCAGCGACCGTCGGCGTGCGGCTCTGGCCGGCCACGCAGTGCAGGTAGACCCGGTGCCCGGCGTCGCGCAGGCGCAGCACTGTGCGCGCCGCGTCGTCGATGACGAAGTCGACGTTGGGGTTGTCGGCCGGGACCGAGTCGAGCAGTCGCACCTGGTGGCTGACCAGATCCAGCGCTTGGTCACCGCCCACCCGGCACAGGCTCACCACCGCATCGACCTCGGCCGGCAGCCGGTCGAGACCCCGGACGTCGCCGATCCACACGTCGCGGACGAGCGGGTGCGGGACGCAGGTGCCGGCGGCCTCCCACTCGGCGTACTCCACCCGCGCGGCCGTCGGCCACCCGCGCCCGTCCGGGCGGCCGCCGCGCACAGCCAGCATCGCCGCCGCCACGAGCGCCGACGCACCGGACTCGTGCCCGGCCAGCGGCAGGCCCCAGCCGTGCAGCGGCGCCTGCCACTCCTGCGGCACCGCGCTTGCTCCCCAGCGGGCGCCGAGGAGCGCTCCCGCGATCGCCGCGACCGTGTCGGTGTCGTGGCCGATCCCGATGGCGGTGGCCAGCGCGTCCTGCAGGTGGCGGCACGGCATCGCCTCGGGCACGGAGGTGTGGGTGATCGCGGACCACGCGGCCTGGAGGGCGCCGACGACCCAGCCGTTCTCGGCGAACGCCGACGGCGGCCTCGTCTCCGCCTCGGCGAGGATCGCGGCCCATTCGACGTGCGAGCCGTCCAGGAGCGGCACGACGTCCCCGGCCGTCGGGAACGAGCCGTGCAGCACCGCGTGTCGGATCATCAGGCACCACAGGGCCGCCCCATCGCCGGCCATCGGGTCGTGGTGGGTCAGCGCGCTCACGAGCCGAGCAGCCTCGACCAGCGCGGGCGGGTCGTCGAGGTGCGCCAGAGCCACGGGAGCGGTGCGCATCAGCGAACCGTTTCCGGCCGAGCGACCGCCGCTGCGCTCGTGCACCGTCGCCGCGGCCGCCGCGAGCTGGGCCGCGGTGGCGTCACGGCCGGCCAGTCCGAGCACGTGGGAGGTCTGGATGCCCACGTCGGCCGGCCCGCCGGCGTACCACGCGCAGAAGCCGTCGGCGATGGCGTCGAGCGCCTCGGTCGTGCGCAGGTCGGCGCCGGTCATGGTGACCCGGGCGATCGCGACCGCCTGCGCGGTGTCGTCGGTCCACTCCCCCGGAGCGAAGCCGCCGAGCCCGCCGCCGATCATCGCCGGCCACCCGTCGTACGCCGCCGAGCCGAACTCGTAGCCCGCCCCCAGCGCGTCCCCCACCGCCGAGGCGAGCAGGACGCCGCAGGCGCGGTCCATCTGTGCCGACGTGAGCCTCATCGTCCCACTCCGACCAGGAGCGGGTGCTGGACGTGCGTGATCCGCGTGTGCACGTGGTGGCCCTGCCACGTCAGGGACGCGGCGTCGAGGTGCTCGCTGGCGCCGCGGGTGCGCTCGGCGATGCCGGCCGGCTCGGTACGCCGCGGGCGGACCCGGTCGAGCCGCTCGACGAACCGGCGTGCCCGCCGACCCGGCGTCGCCTCGGCCGGGGCGAAGCGCGCGTCGAGCGCAGCCGCCTCGAGCAGCGCCGGCAGCTGGGCCCGCAGCCGAGCCGAGGAGTCGAAGACCTCCGCGACGTACGGCTGCCCACCGATCCCGATCAACACCCCCGACTGTCCCGGCAGCGGCCGCAGGCCGGCCCACAGCGCGCGCTCGGCGTCGGCGAGGTCGAGCCGGTCGACGAAGCTGTCGGTGGACAGCCCCTCGAAGCCGCGGGTGTGCTCGGCGACCCGGCGCCACACCTCCCCCTGGACGTCGTGGCCCCGGCGCACCGAGTCCGCGACGTACGGCGTCGCCCGGCGTCCCCGCGAGTGTTGTGTCGAGGTGCCGCCCCAGCGGCCCTGCTCGACGCAGGCCACCTCGACGGGCACCTGCTGGTGCACGCCGACCATCAGCGAGTGCCGCGACATCCGGTGCTGCCAGCCGCCCTCGAAGAGCTGACCCTCCAGCACCAGCGCCGGCCGGTCCTCGACGTTGCCGACCATCAGGGTCTCGACCTGCGGCCCGTCGGGCGACTCGGTGACGTGCAGCCCGCGGCCGCCCATCGTGTAGCGGCGGTAGCCGCTGGTGGCGCTCCACAGCGGGAACACCGTCATCGCGCCCCGGGTGACCCCGCGGCCCACGTGCAGCTCGATCATCGCTGCCTCCTCTCTCCGGCCCCGGGTGGGCCGACGGGAGAACAGTGCGCCGAGGCGCCCTCAACGGGCCCTTACCCAGGTAATCGGCTCACTGGAGCTCGGGAGGCAGGTCGTCCCAGGTGATCGTGCGGGTCAGCCGGACGAGGTAGTGGCCGAGCTGGTCGTTCTTCTCCAGGTTCATCCACCGCTCGTCGTTGACCTTCTTCCGCACCGCACCGAGGGTGACCTTCACGTTGGCCTCGGTCGTCCCGAGCTTGGCGGCGGCCGCCGCGGCGAGATTGGACGGCGGGGGCTGCTCGGTCATCAGGTGGTGGAAGGTCACGGCCATCACCCGCCGTTGCATGGGTGTGAGCGACGCGCTGGCGCCCGGGTAGGCGGTGCGGAACTCGGGCTCGCGCGAGACACCCTCCGCATCGCTGGCCAGGGGCAACCCCTCGCCCTGGCCAGCCCCGATCACCACGGCGATCCGGACATAGTCGTCGAGCTCGGGGAACGCGATCAGCGACTGACCCGGCTGCAACGCCACGATGGTGCGCCCGCGGAACGTGACGTCGTCGAGGTACTTGCTACGCATCGTCGCTCGCGCCCGCCCCAGCTGCACCAACCACCCCTGCTCGTAGGGCAGGAACCGACACAACCGGCTCGGCACCCACGAGTCGGGGATGTGGATGCCGGCGCCCGGCAACCTGCCGACCGACACGCGCTCGTGCGAAGGCAGCGCCCACGCCCCGCGCACCGTGTCGGCGACCTTGAGGCCGACGCGGCCGTCGTACAGCGGCTCCATTCGATCAGACTAGACGCCGTGCACTCTCCGTTCAGTGGGCGGGAACTCGCAAAGCAAAGACACAGCAACTCGCTGCGGCACATCATTCGCTCAGGCATCCCGACGAGGAGTTGGTGACATGGTGTTGATGCATTCGGTTCCCTGGATGGAGCCGGGATCGGGCGGCGAAGACGACGTCGAATGGCACATGTGGAAGACCCGACAATGGCCTTATCAGGACCTCGAGGACGGCCTGTCCTACTTCTCTGTCACAGGTGGCGGTCCGCAATTCGGGAGAGTGATGTCGGAGTGCCGGATGGAACACCTCGTGAAGGCGCCGTACGCCAATCATGAGGAGGCCTGGGGACTCTTGCGAACTGGCTTGCCTGCCGCTGAACGCGCACGCCTGGGCCTGCGAGACAAGAACCAGTTTCTACGCAACGTACACCCGCGCGGCCCCGCTAAGTGGACACCTTCTCGCTTTCGTTGCACGCCATGTCCGAGATGTTGACGTCCCCCGACCTGACGACTTCAAGTTCAGACCGAACGGCTGGGGGTGGGTGGAAAGTCCCTCGTGGTGAACTCGCCCTCAAGCGGAAGGAATGCTTGCAGCCCGGCTACCGTCCACGATGGCAAGCCAGCGAGACCCGAAACTCAGCGCTCGATGCCGCAGTCGGCGCAGCGCTCGTGCGCACTCTCGCCCCAGAAGACGCAGCCGCCGAGCAACACATCTTCTCGCTCGGCGGCTTCGAAGGTCTCGGGAGTCGGGAGGCCGTAGACGACGGGACGCCAGCGGTGCTGCGCGGCATCACAGGTCTGACCTGCAGCATGACCCAACGCGAGGTGGACGGGGACGACGTACGCGTCGTGGTCGGAGAGGCGTCCTCGCTCGTCGGAAGCGACGACGCGCTCGGCCCGCTCAACGACGCTCGCGAGCGAGACGGCGACGTGATCGATGCTCGCCTGTGTGTCGCCCGCCGCGAGCAGCCCGACAGTGACGACCTGGAGCCCCAGCCTGGCCACGGCGTCCTCGATGGCCGCCCGGCCGCCCGTGCTGCCGGCCCAGTCAGTGCCCTGCATGGCGTGGTTCCAGTCGCCGCCCCACACGTCGACCCCGCTACCCGCGATCGCGCGGCAGGCAGCCTCGGTCCGTTCGGCCTGGCTGTCGCCTGACCACGGGGCAGCCCCACCGCTGCTGCGCCACGGCAGCACCGAGGAGCAGAACCGCCAGCCCTCGTGCTCGGCAACCGCTGAGGCCGGATGAGGTGACGGCTCAGGGGCGAGCGTGCGCGCCGCCACTGCCGCGTACCGCACGCCCTCACGGATCTCCGCCTCCGACAGGTGCACCGACCACGGACCCAGGTCCAGACCCTCGGGCACCTCGGTCAGCAGCAGGACGTCGCACCCCAGGGAGGCCAGAAAGTCGCGTTGCCGCGGACCCGAGCGACCGTCGAGGTTCCAGGTCCCGATCCTGAGCGACCCAGACTCCGGGCGCTCCTCGCCTGTCGTCACCCCGAGATCCCGAGCCGCCGCGAGACCTCGTCCCCACCGATCCGCCGCACGACCTCGGGGTCCCCGACCACGACGAGCACGTCGGTGGCGCGTGACATCCCGACGTACAACCGCTCCCGGGCCCGGTCCCGCCCGCCGGCCTCGTTGACGCACAGCACGACACACGCGCGCTCGAGGCCCTTCGAGCCCAGGACGTGGCCGTAGAAGACGTCCTCGCCCTCCCAGAACGACCGCCAGTAGGCGACCTTCCCGTGCCGCTCGACCTGTGCCATCTGCTCGGGGTGGCGGTGGCCGGTGGTCAGCAGCGCGATCCGCGAGGGGTCCCAGCCCTCGTCCATCAACGCCTCGACCTGGGAGTCGGCGACGTCGATGGCGTCCTCGCTGGCAGCGGCCACGAACCGCACATCGGCGCCCGACCCGCCCCGGGCCTGCATCCGCGAGGGCGCGAGCGGGCCGAACGCGTCGTAGATCTGCTTGGTGTTGCGCAGATTGTGGTCCAACACCAGCGGCACCAGCTGCACCGGCGGGCGACCGAACCGCGCGAAGAGCCGCTGGTTCTCGTCACTGAACACGAACACCCCACCGGCCTCCTCGTCCCGCAGCGCCCCCAGCACCGAGGCCCACCACGAGTCGGCGAAGTCCTGCGCCTCGTCGACCACGACAGAGTCGAACCGGTGCCCCTCCGCCAGACCGGCCGCCTGCTCGGCCATCAGCCGCGGCAGCTCGGACTCCCAGAACGCCGGGTCGTCCTCGGAGCCCATCTCCAGACCCCACAGCCGGCCCAGCTCCTCATACGTGCCCACGAACGCCGGCCGGTGCCGCCGGTCCCACCCCGCGACGACCCGCTTGAGGTACTCCGCCAACCCGATCGAGTAGCACAGCAGCGCCACCCGCTCACGTCGCGCCCCCTCCCCCACCCCGCGGGTGAGGTCCTTGGCCTTCTGCAGCGCCAGCACCGTCTTCCCGCTGCCCGCTCCCCCGCGCACCTCGACCCGGCGCAGCAGCCGGGTGACCTGCAGGATCACCATCTGCTCCTGCGTCAGCCGGTCCGCGGTCGCCGCGCGCTCCTCGGCGTCGGCGTTGACGTCGTACGACGGCCGCGACCGCCCCGCCAGGATCTCCGCCACGAGCTCGACGTCGTCGTGGTTGGGCGTCCACCGCCCGTGCGCCAGGCCCCACCCGTTGGTCCGCACCCGCTCCGGCAGGTCCGCAATGTCACCGCGGTCGTGGAACCCCCACCGCGGCAAATCCGGCACCGAGAACCCCTCGGGCAGCTCGGTGTGCGGCAGCACCACCCCGTGGGAGAACGCCACCTGCTCTCGGCTGCCCCACCGCGGGTCGGCCTCGACGTACCGCCTGACCGCGTGCTTGCCCTCCCGCGCCTGCGTCACCGGGTCGCACCGCTCGACCTTCTCGCCGCGCTTGATCCACCACCCGTCGTCCTCCAGCCAGACCGACCCTCCCTTGACCTCCAAGCACACGAACCCCGCCTCCGGGACCAGCACCAACAGGTCGATCTCGTGGTCCTTCACCTCGTCGGTCAGCCGGACGTTCGCCATCACCACGCAGTCACCCGGCAGCCCGTCGCGCAGCCGCTCCCACACCTGCCGCTCAGACTCCGTGACGAACGTCGGCTCCTCCGGAATGCAGCGCGCCATGGCGCCAACCTAGGCGCGTTGTCGGTGCTGTGGCTGAAGATGCAGCCATGGAACTCGAACGGTGGGTCTGCGACTTCTGCGGCACCCGCGGCCACACCGAGCCCGGCCAACCGAGCGAGACCGTGCTGTGCCCCGCCTGCGGCGAACCCGTGACGAGAGAGAGCTGGTGACCATGCCGTACGCCGAGGTCGTCGCCGTCCGAGGCGACATCACCACCCAGGACGTCGACGCGGTCGTCAACGCCGCCAACCGCCGCATGCGCGGCGGCGGAGGCGTCGACGGCGCCATCCACGCAGCCGGCGGCCCCGACGTGCTCGCCGACTGCGTACGCCGCTTCCCCCACGGCCTCGCCACCGGCGACGCCGGCTGGACCACCGCCGGCCGGATGCCAGCCCGGTGGGTCATCCACACCGTCGGCCCCAACCACTCCCGCGGCGAGACCGACCGGGAACTGCTGACCTCCTGCTACCGCCGCTGCCTCGAGGTCGCCGACGAGGTCGGCGCCGAGACCGTCGCGTTCCCGCTCATCAGCGCCGGCGTCTACGCCTGGCCCCTTGAGGACGCCGTCGACGCCGCCGTCATCACCCTGCGCACCACCCCTACCGGCGTGCGTGAGGCCCGGATCGTGGCCTACGGCGAGGGGACGCACCGGGTAGTGACCGCGCGCCTCGAGCAGGGATGACGAGCCGAGCCACCATTCCGAGGTCACCGTGTCGCTGACCGGAGTGCGGGTGACGCGGCAGGTGCGATGCACACACTCCGGACGCGCCATCCCCGGATGCGCGAAACCCCTGGCCCGCGTCTCCGCAGGTCAGGGGCCTGTAGCGGAGCCGCCTGTCGGAATCGAACCGACGACCTAGTCATTACGAGTGACTCGCTCTACCGACTGAGCTAAGGCGGCGTGCTGCCCTCGGGCAACCCGAGGAAGTATAGGGAGCCGGTCGCGAGGCACGAAAACGGCGCCCGGTCGGGTGGTGAGCGGGTCCCCCGGCCCGGGCAGTGTCGAGACATGGCCAGCACCGCGACCGATCCTCGTCACCGAGTCACCGACCGACCCACCGGGCGGAGCACCTGGTGGGCGCTGGCCGCGTTCCTGGTGGCGACGGCAGTGGCCGCCGGGCTCGGTGGGGCCGCCTCGTCCTCGGCCGGCTCGGAGTACGAGTCGCTCGAGCTGCCGTTCTTCGCGCCGCCCTCGTGGCTGTTCGGGCCGGTGTGGTCGGTCCTGTACGTCGCGATCGGCGTCGCGGGCTGGCTGGCCTGGCGGCGTACCGGCTCGGACGTGGCCACCGGGTGGTGGGTCGGCCAGCTGGTGCTCAACGCGGCGTGGACACCGATCTTCTTCGGCGCCGGCACCTACGGCTGGGCGCTGGTGGAGATCGCCGCGCTCCTGGCGGCGATCAGCGTGACCATCGTGCTCTTCCGCAACCGCAGTCGCGCCGCGGCCTGGCTGATGGTTCCCTACCTCGGCTGGGTCGCCTTCGCGACCGCGCTCAACGCGTCGATCTGGTGGTTGAACCGGTAAGGCCTCGGTTTCGAGACTGCTCGACCACCGGGACGTCAGACCACGCCCAGCGCGAGCATCGCGTCGGCCACCCGGACGAAGCCTGAGATGTTGGCGCCGGCGACGTAGTCCCCGGGGCGGCCGTACTCCTCCGCGGCGCCCGCGCACCGCTCGTGCACGCCCGCCATGATCGTGCGCAGCCGGTCCTCGGTGTGCTCGAACGTCCACGAGTCGCGGGAGGCGTTCTGCTGCATCTCCAGGGCCGAGGTCGCCACGCCGCCGGCGTTCGCCGCCTTCCCGGGCGCGAACAGCACGTCGCGCTCGGCGAACACGTCCACGGCCTCGGGCGTGCACGGCATGTTGGCACCCTCGGCGACGGCGACCACGCCGTTGTCGGCCAGAGTGCGGGCCTCGCCGCCGTCCAGCTCGTTCTGCGTAGCGCACGGCAGCGCCACCTCGCAGGGCACCTCCCACACCGAGCCGCCCTCGACGAAGCGCGCCTTCGGCCGCTGGGCGGCGTAGTCGGAGACCCGGCCGCGGTCGACCTCCTTGACCTGGCTGAGCAGAGGTACGTCGATGCCGTCCTCGTCCACCACGTAACCACCGGAGTCCGAGCAGGCGACCACGTGGGCACCCAGGGCCGTCGCCTTCTCGATCGCATAGATGGCGACGTTGCCCGAGCCCGAGACGACCACCCTGCGCCCGGACAGGGACAGGTCGCGGGTGCGGAGCATCTCCTCGGTGAAGTAGACCAGCCCGTAGCCGGTCGCCTCCGTGCGCACCTGGGAGCCGCCGAAGGCGAGACCCTTGCCCGTCAGGACACCGGACTCGTAGCGGTTGGTGATCCGCTTGTACTGGCCGAAGAGGTAGCCGATCTCCCGACCGCCCACCCCGATGTCGCCGGCGGGGACGTCGGTGTACTCCCCGAGGTGCCGGTAGAGCTCGGTCATCATCGACTGGCAGAAACGCATGACCTCCGCGTCGCTGCGACCCTTCGGGTCGAAGTCCGACCCGCCCTTGCCGCCACCGATCGGCAGCCCGGTCAGCGCGTTCTTGAAGACCTGCTCGAAGCCGAGGAACTTCACGATCCCGAGGTAGACCGTGGGATGGAAGCGCAGGCCGCCCTTGTAGGGGCCGAGCGCGGAGTTGAACTCCACGCGGAACGCCCGGTTCACCTGGACCTGGCCGGCGTCGTCGTTCCACGGGACCCGGAAGATCAGCTGGCGCTCGGGCTCGCAGATGCGCTCGATGATCGAGGCGTCGACGTACTCCGGGTGCTTGCGCACGACCGGGCCGAGCGTCTCCAGCACCTCCAGCACCGCCTGGTGGAACTCCTGCTCACCGGGGTTGCGCGCCAGGACGACGTCGTAGTGGGGGGCGATCAACGAGTCGAGGTCGGCCATGGACGCACTGTAGGCGTCCGTGACCGACCTCGTCGGGTGGGGCCGCCGGACGGCCCGTGACTGCCGCGACTCAGGCGGCGACCATCTCGCGGTTCTCGCCCTTCGCGGCGCTGCGGAGCGCGGTCTGCGGAGCGCCGCACCAGCACTCGAAGGTGACCTGGGTGCCGGCGTCGGTGCGGGTGGCGCCCGTGATCATCGACGGGAAGATGAGCTGCGTGCGGTCGCAGGCGGAGCAGTCGTGGGTGAACATGAACATGGGGACCTCCTCGGAGTCTGATCGGGTGACGAGGTCAATTCTGACTCACCGGTAAGAACAGGGGTAGCCTGTCTTTCCAGCCGGTTCTCAAGGATTTTCCTATGCTTTCTGTGCACCAGCTCACATGCTTCCTCGCCGCCTACGAGCACGGCTCCCTCACGCGCGCCGCTGAGCACCTCGGCTACGCCCAACCCTCGGTCTCCGAGCAGATCCGCGCGCTGGAGAAGACCCTCGGCGTCGAGCTCTTCCGCCGGGTCGGCCGCGGCGTCGTCCCGACCACGGTGGGGGACACCCTGCGCCCGTACGCCGAGAAGGTGCTCGCCTCTATCGACGAGGCCCGCCAGGCCGTGCAGTCGGTGAAGTCCTTCGAGACCGGGACGATCCGCTTCGGGATGTTCGGCATCGCCCGGTTGTACGCCGGCGCCGGACTGATCGCCGACGTGCTCACCCGCTACCCCGGCGTCCGGGTCGAGCTGGTCGGGCAGAACTCCGCCGAGGTCATGGAGGAGCTGCGCCGCGGCCGGCTCGAGGCCGCGATGCTGGCCGTCTCCACCGTCGAGAGCGAGGGCATGGACGTCACCCCCGTGGCCCGCGAGGAGCTGGTCTACCTCAGCGCCGAGCCCGCCCGCCTCGAGACGCCGGTGACCGCCCACCGCCTCTCGCTGGCCACGCTGGTGATGTCGGAGACGACCTTCCGCGCGACCGACTCCACCCGCGCCACCCTGCGCCGGATGCTCCACGAGACGGGCCGCAACCCGGCCACCCGCATCGAGGTCGAGGACATCGAGACCGCCGTCGAGCTGGTCGGCCTCGGGCTCGCCGACACCGTCATCCCCCTCGGCGCTGCCCAGCAGCTCGTCCCCCGCCTCGCCCCGAAGGCCGGCTGGGTGTCGCTGCGACCGCGGCAGTTCGACACCTTCGCGATCGTGCACCGCAAGGGCGCCGTCCTCTCCCCCGCCGCGCGGCTGATGATCGAGCTCGCCACCACCCGGATGCAGGAGATCGCCGAGGCCACGGCGTCACGGCACCCGGCCACGCCGTCGGCCACGTAGCCTGCGAGCGGGCCCCGGGCACAGCACCGACGACAGGAGAGCGCATGAGCTGGGACGTCGTCGTCGTGGGCGCCGGTCTGTCCGGGCTCGCGGCCGCCCGAGCCGTCGCCTCGGAGGGCCGCTCCGTCGTGGTCGTCGAGGCCCGGGACCGGGTCGGCGGTCGCACCGAGGGCGGCGCGCTCGCCGACGGGCAGTGGATCGAGCTCGGCGGGCAGTGGGTCGGGCCCACGCAGGACCGGATGTACGCGCTCCTCGACGAGCTCGGGCTGCGGACGGTGCCGACGTGGAACGACGGCGACATCGTGTTCGGCCTCGGGCGGCGTACCGGGCGGTTGGCGGGACGCAAGGGGGCGGTCCCCCGTCTCAACCCCGTCGCGCTCGCCGACCTCGCGCAAGGCGTCACCCGCTTCGGGCGGCTCGCGCGGCGCACTGACCTCGACGCCCCGTGGGCCACCACGGAGGCGGACCGGCTCGACGAGCAGACGCTGGCGACGTGGGTACGCCGCAACCTGCGCACCCCGCAGGCGCGGGCCTACTTCGAGCTCTACTCCGAGGCCGTCCTGGCCTGCCGGCCCGCCGACGTCTCGCTGCTGCACGCGCTGTTCTACACCCGCTCCGGCACCGACATGGACACGCTGATGGCCGTCGACCGCGGCGCCCAGCAGGACCGCATCGAGGGCGGGTCGGTGCTGATCTCCAAGCGGATGGCCGAGGGCCTCGACGTGCGGCTCGGGCAGCCGGTGGCGTCGGTGGAGCAGGACGCGACCGGGGTCGACGTGGTGACTCGCGACGGGGAGCGCTTCCGCGGCTCGCGGGTCGTCGTGACGCTGCCTCCCACGTTGGCCGGCCGGCTGCGCTACGAGCCGCTGCTGCCGTCGCGGCGCGACCAGCTGACCCAGAAGCTGCCCGCCGGTTCGGTCATCAAGGTCTACGCCGTCTACCCGCGGCCGTTCTGGCGCGACGAGGGCCTCAACGGCCAGGCCGGCTCGGACCGGGGCCCGGTCAAGGTCGTCTTCGACAACACCCCGCCCGGCTACGACCGCGGCATCCTGATGTGCTTCCTCGAGGGCGCCGCGGCGCGCGAGTGGTCCGGGCGGACACCGGCCCAGCGGCGTACGGCCGTGGTCGAGTGCCTGGTGCGCTACTTCGGCCCGCAGGCCGCCGAGCCGGTGGAGTACGTCGAGCGCGACTGGACCGCCGAGGAGTTCACCCGCGGCTGCTACGGCGCACACTTCGCGCCCGGCGTGTGGACCGGCCTCGGCGACGCGCTGCGTGAGCCGGTCGGTCGAGTGCACTGGGCGGGCGCGGAGTGCTCGCCGGTGTGGAACGGCTACATGGAGGGCGCCGTGCTCTCCGGCGAGGCCACGGTGCGGGAGGCGCTGGGGCTGCTGTGACGACCGGGGCAAGGTTCATCGGCCGGCCGATAGGCCTTGCCCCGGGACGACGGAGCTCCATCGGCCCGGGTCAAGGTACGCCGGCCGGCCGATGGACCTTCCCACGCGAGGCCCCACCCGCCGCCGCCCCTAGGCTGGCCACATGAGCGAGCCCGTCTCCGTCGTCACGACCTTCCTCGACGCCTTGGCCGCGGGCGACTCCCGCAGCGCCCTGGACCTCCTCGACGTCGACATCGAGTGGCGCAACACCGGCCTGCCGACCCTGCGCGGGCGCCGGGCCACCGGTGCGCTGATCGGCATGGAGAAGCGCGGGGTGGGCTTCGGCTACACGATGCACGCGGCCGCCGCCGAGGGCGACGTCGTGCTCACCGACCGCACAGACTGGTTGACGCTCGGCCGCTGGCGCTCGGAGTTCTGGGTGCGCGGCACCTTCACGCTGCGGCACGGCAGGATCGCGGTCTGGGACGACGCGTTCTCGATGGGCAACTTCGCCGGCGCCTCCGCGCTGGGGCTGGTGCGGGTGGTCCTGCCGCGGTAGCGGTCGGGGTCTCGAGACGGCGCTGGCGCGCCTCCTCGACCGCCGACGGGCTCGACCAGCGGTGGGCGATCAGCAGGACGTGCCGTCGGCGGGCACGGTGCCCTCGAGCAGGTAGTCCTCGATCGTGGAGTCGATGCACTCGTTGCCGGAGTTGTACGCCGTGTGGCCATCGCCGTCACGACTCAGCAGCACCCCGCTGGCCAGCTGGTCCGCCAACGACTCGGCCCACTCGTACGGCGTGGCCGGGTCGCGCGTGGTGCCGACCACCAGGATCGGGGCGGCTCCCTCGGCCCGGATCTCCGGCGCCTCCTCGACGGCCTGCCGGGTGTCGCCCACGCAGCCGATGAGGCTCCACGCGAACACCTCGCCCAGGGTCGGCGAGACCTCCTCGAAGACCGGGATCTGCTCGCGGATCTCCTCCACCGACGCACCCCCGGGGTCGTCGAGGCAGTTGATGGCGTAGATCGCCTCGGCGGAGTTGTCGGAGTAGGAGCCGTCGGGCTCGCGCGAGGCGTAGAGGTCGGCGAGCTCCATCAGCGCGCTGCCGTCGCCGTCGAAGGCGTCCTGCAGCGCCTGGGTCAGCAGGAACCAGTAGTCGCTGACGTAGAGCGGGGTGATGATCCCGTAGAAGGCGTTGCCGACGGTCAGGTCGCGGTCGCCCGCGGGCAGCGGCTCGGCGTCGACCTCGTCGAGGAAGGTCGCGATCCGCTCCAGGCCGGCGTCGACGGAGTCGCCGAGGAAGCAGCCGCCACCGTCGACGCAGTCGCCGACGTAGGCCTCGAGCGCCCGCTGGAAGCCCTCGGCCTGGCCCAGGGTCAGGTCACGTGAGGACGCCGAGACGTCCACGGCACCGTCGAGGACGAACCGGCCGACCGTGTCGGGGAACAGCTCGGCGTAGGTCGCCCCGAGCTTGGTGCCGTAGGACGCGCCGAAGTAGGTGAGCTCGGACTCCCCCAGCGCCGCGCGCAGGACGTCCATGTCGCGGGCGGTCTCGACGGTCGTGACGTGCTCGACCAGCCCGTCGGAGCGCTCGAGGCAGCCGGCGAAGAAGTCCTCGAGGTCGGCACGGGCCTCCTCGACCTCGGCGGTCGTGTCGGGCGCCGGGTCGATCGAGAGGAACGCGTCGAGCTCCTCGTCGCTCACGCAGTCGACCGGGTCCGAAAAGCCGGTGCCGCGCGGGTCGAAGCCCACGATGTCGTAGCGCTGGTAGAGCGCCGGGCGGAAGGCCACGCCGGCGGCCGCGGCGTACGACGTGCCGGGGGCGCCGGGGCCACCGGGGTTGACCACCAGTGAGCCGATCCGCTCCGCGGGACGCGTGGCGGGCAGCTTGAGCAGGGCGATGCCGACGGTGTCGCCGTCGGGGTCGGTGTAGTCGACCGGGACGGTGAGCGTCGCGCACTCGAGGTCGTCGTCGCGCTCGCAGGGGCTCCAGTCGAGCTCCTGGCCGTAGAACGCGTCGAGCTCGGGCGAGGGCGCATCGGTCGCACCGGGCTCGGGCGTCGTGGTGGGCGCCGGCCCGGACGAGCGCCCGGTGTCGTCCCCGCCGAAGAAGAGGGTGAGCGCCACGCCGAGGCCGGCCAGCACCATCGCGAGGGCCACCACGGCGGCCACCACCCGGGTCGTCGTCGTGGACACGGTCTACCTGCTTCCCTCGGGCACCTTCAGCGCCACCATCATGGACTCCAGCGCCAAGGGCACCGGCACGTTGAACTCCAGCATCTGCTCGCGCGCCTCGAAGACCCACGCGATGCGGCGCAGGTTGAGCTCGGGGGTGGAGGTGCGCACGACCTCCTCGACGTCGGGCCGGATCTCCTCGTTGACCAGCTGCCCCGGCGCCCGGCTCGCGAGCGCGATCGCGTCGCGGTAGACCGAGACGAGGTCCATCAGGCTGCGGTCGACCACGTCGAGCACCCGCCGCTTGGCGCGGCGCTTCTGGTCGTCGGTCATCTCACGCAGCGCGGAGGCGTACTCCCGCGGGCGGCGCCCCTTGTCCTCGTAGCCGAACGCACGGTCCAGGTCGGCCTTCTCGCGCTGGTCGAGGTCGGCGGTGATCGCCTCCGCCTCCTCCTTCGCCACGTCGGCGAGGTTGGTCGCGGCCTGCATGCAGGCGCCGATGCTGGTCAGCCGCGCCGGCAGCGAAACGACCTCGCGGCGCCGGTTGCGGGTCGCCTCGTCGGTCGCCAGCGCCTTGGCACGGCCGATGTGGCCCTGGCTGGCGCGGGCGGCGTACGACGCCAGCGACTCGGCCACGCCCTGCCGGCGCACCAGGAAGTCGGCCACCTCCGGCGCGGTCGGCGTCGCGAGCGAGACCAGACGGCAGCGGCTGCGAATCGTGGGCAGGACGTCCTCGACGGTCGGCGCGCACAGCACCCACACGGTCCGGTCCGCCGGCTCCTCCACAGCCTTGAGCACGGCGTTGCCCGAGGAGTCGTTGAAACGGTCGGCGTCCTCGACCACGATCACCTGCCAGCGCTGGCTGACCGGGCTCATGGCGGACTTGCGCACCATCTCGCGGGCGTCCTTCACTCGGAACTGCACCGACTCCGTCGACACCCGGGTCACGTCGGGGTTGGAGCCGGCCAGGGTGGTGATGCAGGCGTTGCAACCGCCGCACCCGGCCGCGGGCCCGGGGCCGTTCTCGCACTGCAGCGCGGCGGCGAAGGCGATCGCGGCGTTGGAGCGGCCCGATCCGGGCGGGCCGGTGAGCAGGAACGCGTGGGTCATGCCCTGCCCGGACGCGGCGGCCCGCAGGGTCTCGATGACCGGCTTCTGGCCGACCAGGTCGTCCCAGACGCTCATGCGGGGGCTCCTGGGTCTCGAGGCTCGGCCGTGGCCGGCCTCGCACCTCGACCCGCGGTGGGGGCCGTGGCCGGCCTCGCACCTCGACCCGCGGTGGGTGCCGTGGCCGGCCTCGCACCTCGACCCGCGAGGATGCCGTCCACGCGCTCGCGAATCGCGCCGGCGATCTCCTCGATCGGGGCCCGGGCGTCGAGCACGAGGTAGTGGTCGGGGTCAGCTGCGGCCATGCGCGTG
>NZ_LUPI01000018.1:0-19205 GCF_001627265.1 Nocardioides sp. REDSEA-S30_B4
TTTCGCAGATCACTCGAAGGATCACCCGGTGGCCGTCTCTACGTCGGTAGGGACTCACTCACCGGGGCTGCTCGTACACCACTCTGCTGGACTCCACTCTCGACAATCAGAAGTACCGCGAAGCCACGCGCATCGATTCTCGGCTAGCGACATCTGAGCTTCAGGACCTGGTCTCGCGACGCCTGGCCGTGCAAGAAGGTGCACGCCGTTGGGCGACCTATGCGCTTCATCCGCGATGCGGCGGTGATGACCTGGATTCGACCGGAGCGGACTCTCAGCCGAGCTTGGACTTCGAGACCTGAGCATGCGTGTCCGTTGACCACTGCGCCGGGTCGGCGGAAACGTTGTAACCCACAAGCAGCTTCATTCGGGCGAAGTGACGTGGTCTGCACCGTCGGAGATCGTGGCCGATCGGGCCTGTCGGTGGTCACGGCTTGAATGGGTTCATGACCACCAGCCCCTTCGGTGGCCGACAACACCCTCGCTGAAGTCCGCCAGGTCATGGCCATGGACTACTGAACATCGAGCGCCCGTCGACATCTTGGCGCGATCGCCCAATCTTGACGAGGGCCGCCCGGATAGCCGAGTTCGTCAAAGTTGTCGGTGTGGAAATCGCCAGTCTTCCGTGCATCTCGACAACCGTCTTCGTCCCCACCAGCCCCGAGTGGTCGTTCCTGGCCAGCAACCTGGTCAAGGAGGTCGCGACGTACGGCGGGGACGTCTCCTCCCTGGCGCCCGGCTTCGTGCACGAGCAGCTGGTCGACCGGGTGGCCCGCAACACCACCCACGTGAGGTGAGGCACGCAGCATGGCCGGTGGACTAGACCGGGATGCGCTATCCGCGTCCGAGTCGTCTTATGGGAGCAGCATTGTCGGGAGCTGTTCTTCAAGCCTCCGGAGCGCGGACGCGCGACCTCACGCCCGTGAGTCGCGATTGGCAAACGTGGTTTCTCTTGGGAGCAAGTGTGAAAATTTTCAGACCTACTTTGCTTGCCGCAATCGGAGCGGTGATTGCCATGCCGTTGGGATTTGCGGCCGCTCAGGACGGCTCGAACGAGTCGTCAAGGAGTGTCGAAGAGCAGGGCGGCGGGGTCCTAGAAAGAGATCCTGCAAACGCCGCGCCAAGTAACGACGTTTTCCCGATTCGTCCTGGCGAAACGTTGGAAGAGTATCAGGGCCGCATCAATGAGGCAGGTGTATTACTGAAGGACTGTCCCGAGTTGAAGTCATTTTTCACGGATCCAGAGAAGGTGAAGTTCATCGAAGAGTACTTTGGTCCCGAATTTGCCGAGAAGGGAAAATTTATCGGTGGCTGCCCGGATGCGCAATTGTTCGAAGCCTCTTTCGAACGCGCGGTGAGCGGCGGCGAAGGAGAGATCAAGTGAACATGCGGGCAGCCGCTGTGCGAGTGAGTTTTCCTTTCATCCTGGGGGTTGCGGTCGGAGTGACAACAGGGGTCGCTGGGGCAGCAACGGTGAATTGCACAGGAGGAACATGTTTCGGCACGGGAAGCGCCGACACCATCAACGGTAGCGGCGGCGACGACACCATCGCGGCGGGGGATGGTGGCGATACGGTCTTTGGCCCGACCTGTGCAAGTCAGGTCGGAGATCGTGGCCGATCGGGACTGTCGGTGGTCACGGCTTGAATGGGTTCATGACCACCAGTGCCTTGGTCGCGACGACCGACCTGAGCGAGGAGCAGATCCTCGAGCGGGCGACGGTGTGCGCGCGGGGGATGCAGCGGGCGGGGGCCGAGCTGTTGGTGCTGGCCTACGAGTGGGCGGTCGCCCACCCCGCCGACCGGCTCGACCCGAAGGAGGCCGGCAAGCCGGGGCGGGAGCGGGCCACGATCCTGGGTGGCCCGGGGACGCCGGAGGTGACGGAGTTCGCGGCGGCGGAGTTCGGTGCCCGGATCGGGCGGACCTCCCACCACGGCCGCAAGCTGATGGCCGGTGCCCTGGACATCAGGATCAGGTTGCCGTTGCTGTGGGGGAGGGTGCAGGCCCTGGAGGTGCGTGACTCCTACGCCCTCTACGTCGCCGAGCGCACCCGCGAGCTGAGCGTCGAAGAGGCCGGCTGGGTGGACCAGGAGATCGCCGAAGCAGCCGACGGCCGCATCCCCTGGACCCACTTCGAGGCCCTGGTGGCCGGCAAGGTCGCCGCCGCCGCACCCAGGCTGGCCAAGGAGAAGGAAGAACGCGCCGCGGCCGCCACCTACGCCCGCACCATCCGCCCCCGTGCCGGGGACGAGACCCACGGCATGGGGACCTTCGTTGTCCGCGCACCCCTGCCGGTGATCGGGGCCCTCGACACCGCCGTCACCACCCTGGCCCATCGGCTGCAGAAGCAGCTGCCCGAGCCCGCCGGCCCCGACGACGACACCCCGTCCATCGACCAGCTCCGCGTGCAGGCCATCGCGCTGCTCGCGTCCCCGAAGGTCACCGACCAGGCACCCGTGGACGGTGATACCGATCTGCGGGACCTGCTGCCCGCCGTCGAGCTGACCGTGCATCTCTACGGCGGCGCCCGGGAGGTCTCACCCGAGCACGGCGAGCTCGACCGCGTCGCCCGCATCGACGGCTGGGGACCGGTCACGGAGTCGTGGCTGCGCGATGTCCTGGGTCGCTACGCCCGCTTCGTTGTGCGTCCCGTCCTCGACCTCGAGGGCTTGGCACCCGTCGAGGCCTACGAGATACCCGAGCGACACCGCCGTGCGGTGCAGCAGATCTCCCCGACCGAGACCTTCCCCTGGGGCACCAGCCGCAGCACCGGCCCCACCATCCAGATCGACCACGTCGTGCCCTGGGACCCGAACGGGCCACCGGGGCAGACCGGCACCCACAACCTCACCCCGCTCTCGACCTACCACCACCGCCTCAAGACCCACGGCGGCTGGCAGAGCACGATGCCCTGGCCCGGCATCCACCTCTGGCGCGACCCCCACGGCCAGGTCTACCTCCACGACACCAGCGGCACGAGGGGTCTCGACAAGCTCGACCAACGAGAGGCGCTCGACCAGCGAGAGGCGCACGACCGACGAGGGGCGCTCGACCAGCGGGTGGGGGACCGTCCATACACCGCGGTCGTCGACTGGTACGAGTGGGCCCCGATGGTCATCCCCGACGAGGGCCTGACCTGGGACGCCGCTTAGGAACCACTCGCCGCGTCAGCGGCGGCCTCGAGGTCGGCCACCACGATCCGGCGCATCTGCAGCATCGCGGCCTGGGCGGCCTGGGCGCGCGCCGGGTCGGGGTCCGACAACAGCTCGAAGAGCCGGGTCGGCACCACCTGCCACGACAGGCCGAAGCGGTCCTTCAACCACCCGCACATCGACTCCTCGCCGCCGTCGGCGAGGAGGCCGTCCCAGTAGTGGTCGACCTCGGCCTGGTCCGCGCAGGAGATCGCGAACGACACCGCCTCGGTGAAGCGGAACATCGGCCCGCCGTTGATGGCGCGGAAGGCCATCCCGTCGAGCGTGAACTCGCCGGCCATGACCGTGCCCGGCTCACCAGGTCCGGCCTCGCCGTACCGAGAGAGGTGGCCGATCGAGGAGTTCGGGAACAGCGCCGTGTAGAAGTGCGCGGCCTCCTCCAGCTGGTCGTCGAACCACAGGCACGGCGTGATGGAGGAGGTGATGGAGGAAACGCTGGTGATCGTCATGTCAGGACAGACCGCCTGGACCGCGCGGACTCATCGCAGACCGCCGCGATCAGTCCGGGTAGCCCTCGGGGTTCTGCGACTGCCAGCGCCACGTGTCGGCGCACATCTCCTCCACGCTCTTCTGGGTGCGCCAGCCCAGCTCCTCGTTGGCCTTCGACGGGTCGGCGTACGACGTCGCGACGTCGCCCGCGCGGCGCCCGACGATCTCGTGGGGCAGCTCGCGGCCCACCGCCTTCTCGAAGGCGTGCAGCAGCTCCAGCACGGAGGTGCCGCGACCCGAGCCGAGGTTCCAGGTGTTGACCGGCTCCGAGGTGGCCGCGAGCTTCTCCAGCGCCGCGACGTGGCCGGCGGCCAGGTCGACGACGTGGATGTAGTCGCGGACCCCGGTGCCGTCGGGGGTGTCGTAGTCGTCGCCGAAGACCTGCAGCTTCTCCCGGCGTCCGACGGCGACCTGGGCGATGTAGGGCATCAGGTTGTTCGGGATGTCCGAGGGGTCCTCGCCGATCGTGCCCGAGACGTGCGCGCCCACGGGGTTGAAGTAGCGCAGCAGCGCGATCCTCATCGAGGGGTCCGCGACGGCGACGTCGCGCAGGATCTGCTCCTGCATGACCTTGGTCCAGCCGTAGGGGTTGGTGGCGAAGGTGGGGCGGTCCTCGGTGGCTCCGGCCTGGTCGGTGCCGTAGACCGTGGCACTGGAGGAGAACACCAGCTTGTCCACGCCGTGCTTCTGCATCGCGCGCACCAGCGCGAACGTCGATCCCAGGTTGTTCTCGTAGTAGTCCAGGGGCTTCTGCACGCTCTCGCCGACGGCCTTGTAGCCCGCGAAGTGGATGACCGCGTCGATCTCCTCGATGTCGAAGAGGTGCGCGGTCTTGTCCACGTCGGTGAGGTCGAAGGCGTGCACCGGGATGTGCCGCCCCGTCAGTGCCTCGAGCCGCCCGATGACGGTGGGCTTGGCGTTGGAGAAGTCGTCGACGACCACGATGTCGTGGCCCGCCTCCACCAGCGCGACGACCGTGTGGGACCCGATGTAGCCGGCACCGCCGGAGACGAGGACTCGCATGGAGCAGACGCTAGCCGAGGGGTGAGCCGCCGTCTGACACAGTGGGCCCGTGGACTTCTACAACGCCTACGACCAGGGGTTCGCCCGTGTCGCGGCGTGCACCGCCCCCGTGGCCGTCGCCGACCCGGCGACCAACGTGCGGACCGTGCTGGAGCAGGCCCGCACCTGCCACGACGAGGGCGTCGCGGTCGCGGTCTTCCCCGAGCTGTGCCTGTCCGGCTACGCCATCGAGGACCTGCTCCTCCAGGACACCCTCCTCGACGCCGTCAGCGACGCGATCGGCGTGTTGGTCGAGGAGAGCCGCGACCTGCTGCCGATCCTGCTCGTCGGCGCTCCTCTGGTCCACGGGAGCCGCGTCCTCAACTGCGCGCTCGTGGTCCACCGCGGTCGCGTCCTCGGCGTCGCCCCGAAGTCCTACCTCCCGACCTACCGCGAGTTCTACGAGCGTCGCCACTTCGCCCCGGGCGACGACCGCCGCGGCGAGACGATCACCGTCGCCGGGCAGCGAGTGCCCTTGGGACCCGACCTGCTCTTCGACGTCACCGACGTCCCCGGCCTGGTCCTGCACGTCGAGGTCTGCGAGGACATGTGGGTGCCCGTGCCGCCCAGCGCCGAGGCGGCGCTCGCCGGCGCCACCGTGCTGGCCAACCTCTCGGGCAGCCCGATCACCATCGCCCGGGCCGAGGACCGCCGGCTGCTGGCCCGCAGCGCCAGCCAGCGCTGCTCGGCCGCCTACGTGTACGCCGCCGCCGGCCGCGGGGAGTCCTCGACCGACCTCTCGTGGGACGGCCAGACCATGGTCCACGAGGTGGGCGACCTGCTGGCCGAAGGTGACCGCTTCGTCGACGGCCCGGTCCACACGGTCGCCGACGTCGACCTCGACCGCCTGCGCCAGGAGCGGCTGCGCCAGAGCACCTTCGACGACAACCGGCGCACCCACGCCGCCCGCACGGGCGAGTTCCGCACCGTCGAGGTCGAGCTGGTCGCCCCGACCGGCGACCTGGGCCTGCGTCGTCGCGTCGACCGCTTCCCGTTCGTCCCCGACGACCCCGAGCGCCTCGCGCAGGACTGCTACGAGGCCTACGAGATCCAGGTCTACGCCCTCGAGCGCCGCCTCGAGGCGATCGGCCAGGCGTCGGGGCACCAGCCCCGCGCCGTCATCGGCGTCAGCGGCGGGCTCGACTCCACCCACGCCCTGATCGTCGCCTGCCGTGCCATGGACCGGCTCGGGCGCCCGCGCAGCGACGTCCACGCGTTCACGATGCCGGGCTACGCCACGGGCGACACCTCCAAGTCCCTCGCGGTCCGCCTGGGCGAGGCGCTGGGCGTCACCTTCGAGGAGATCGACATCCGACCGGCGTGCGAGCAGATGCTGCGCGACCTCGACCACCCCTTCGCCGACGGCGAGCCGGTCTACGACGTCACCTTCGAGAACGTCCAGGCCGGTCTGCGCTACGACTACCTCTTCCGCCTGGCCAACCACCGCGGCGGCATCGTCGTCGGCACGGGCGACCTCTCCGAGCTCGCGCTCGGCTGGTGCACGTACGGCGTCGGCGACCAGATGTCGCACTACAACGTCAACGCCGGTGTCCCCAAGACGCTCGTCCAGCACCTCATCCGCTGGGTCGCCGACTCCGGGGAGGTCGACGCGACGACCGGCGACCTGCTGCGTGAGGTCCTCGACCAGGAGATCAGCCCCGAGCTGGTGCCGAGCGAGGACGACCGCCCGCAGGCGACCGAGGACTTCGTGGGTCCCTACGCCCTGCAGGACTTCACCCTGCACAAGGTCCTGCGCATGGGCTATCGCCCCAGCAAGATCGCCTTTCTGGCCTGGCACGCCTGGCGCGACGCCGACGCGGGGGAGTGGCCGGCCGGCCTGCCGGAAGCCAAGCGCACCGCCTACACCCTGCCCGAGGTACGCCGCTGGCTCGAGGTCTTCGTCAAGCGGTTCTTCGCCAGCCAGTTCAAGCGGTCCGCGCTCCCGAACGGCCCCAAGGTGAGCGCGGGCGGCACCATGTCGCCCCGCGGCGACTGGCGGATGCCCTCGGACGCCTCGGCCGCGGCCTGGCTGCGCGAGCTGGAGGCGAACGTCCCCGCCGAGTGACCCGCTGTCCGGCTCGCCCCATGCAACCGGGGGGCCGGGCTCGGCGTACTCCTCGCGACACCATCGACGAGGAGACCTTCCATGCGCACCATCCCCGCGGCCACGGCCGCTCTGCTGACCGCCGTCACCCTGACCGCCGGCACGCCCGTGCCCGCCTCCGCCGGCGGCCCCGCCGACGGCACCACCCGCGTCGTGCTGCGGATGCCGGACTGCGAGGGCTGCACCGTCCAGGTCGTCAGCGCGTTGGCGACCGACGACCCCGACGAGCCGCGCCTGTGGGCCAGCCAGGAGCGGAGGGTCCGCGACGGCAGGGTCGCCTTCCCGGTCCCCTCCAGCCGCACCGCCGGCATGCAGGTCCTCCTGGACGCCCCCTGGGAGGGGCACCTCGGCTACCGCACCACCGTGGTCCTGCGGTACGCCGGTGAGCAGGCCGGTGAGGAGATGACCGTGGACCGGGCGCGCGACAAGAGCCGGGCCAGCTCCTGCTTCGAGGGCACCTCGCGCGAGAAGGTCGTGCTGCCGGTCGAGGTCCACCGCGTCGACGTCCCCGGCGTCCACGACGAGGTGCCGGGCACCCTGGCCTTCACCTCGACCGCGCTGCCGTGGCTCACGCCGATGGCCCGGACCGTCGAGGGCGTGCTGGGCTCGCAGGACGTGCGCGTGTGCCGGTGAGTCCACCGGCGGGCGAGTCGGGCGGTCCCACTAGGCTGCCGCCATGGGCAAGCAGGAAGAGTTCGTCCTCAGGGCGCTCGAGGAGCGCGACGTCCGATTCGTCCGGTTGTGGTTCACCGACGTCCTGGGCTCGTTGAAGTCGGTGGCGGTGGCCCCGGCAGAGCTCGAGGGGGCCTTCTCCGAGGGCATCGGGTTCGACGGCTCGGCGATCGAGGGCTTCGCCCGGGTCTTCGAGTCCGACATGCTCCTCAAGCCCGACCCCTCGACCTTCCAGATCCTGCCCTGGCGCAGCGGTGAGGGCCCGGCCACGGCCAGGATGTTCTGCGACATCGAGATGCCGGGGGGCGAGCCGTCGTACGCCGACCCCCGCCACGTGCTGAAGCGGACGCTGGGCAAGGCCGCCGACCAGGGTTTCACCTTCTACACCCACCCCGAGATCGAGTTCTACCTCTTCAAGAACCTCCCGGCCCACGGCGAGGAGCCGGTGCCGGTGGACCGGTCGGGCTTCTTCGACCACACCGCGCAGTCCGAGGGCGCGGACTTCCGCCGCGAGGCGATCACGATGCTCGAGGCGATGGGCATCTCGGTGGAGTTCAGCCACCACGAGGGCGGTCCGGGCCAGCAGGAGATCGACCTGCGCTACGCCGACGCGCTGTCCACGGCCGACAACATCATGACCTTCCGCACCGTCATCCGTGAGGTGGCGCTGAGCCAGGGCATCTGGGCCAGCTTCATGCCCAAGCCGTTCACCACCCACCCCGGCTCGGGCATGCACACCCACGTCAGCCTCTTCGAGGGCGACGAGAACGCCTTCTACGAGGCCGGCGCCGAGTACCAGCTCTCGGCCACCGCCCGTCGCTTCATCGCCGGCGTCCTGCACCACGCGCCGGAGATCTCCGTGGTCACCAACCAGTGGGTCAACTCCTACAAGCGGATGATGATGGGCGGCGAGGCGCCGTCCTACATCTGCTGGGGCCACAACAATCGCTCGGCGATGATCCGCGTGCCGATGTACAAGCCGCTCAAGGGCCAGTCGACCCGTGTCGAGCTGCGCACCCTCGACGCCGCCTGCAACCCCTACCTCGCCTACGCCGTCGTGCTCGCCGCGGGCATGAAGGGCATCGAGGAGGGCTACGAGCTGCCCCGCGAGGCCGAGGATGACGTGTGGTCGCTGACCGAGCGCGAGCGCAGCAGCCTGGGCATCAAGCCGCTGCCGCGCAACCTCAACGACGCGATCTCCATCGCCGAGGACTCCGAGCTGCTCGCCGAGACCATGGGTGAGCAGGTCTTCGACTTCCTGCTGCGCAACAAGCGCGCCGAGTGGGACGAGTACCGCGGGCAGGTCTCCGCCTTCGAGCGCGACCAGATGCTGCCGGTCATCTGAGTCGCGGAGCCAGGAGCCCATCGGTCGCATGGTCACGCTGCTCGTCGTCCAGCACGAGGACGAGTGCCCTCCGGGGATGCTCGGCCGGTGGTGGGCCGACGACGGGTGCCGCCTCGACGTCCGACGCCCGTACGCCGGTGACGCGCTGCCCCACGACCTGACCGAGCACGACGCGCTGGTCGTCCTCGGCGGCCACATGGGGGCCGACGACGACGCGACGCACCCGTGGTTGACCCCCACCAAGCAGCTGTTCCGGGTCGCGGCCGCCGGCGGCGTGCCCGCCCTCGGGGTGTGCCTGGGCCACCAGGTCGCCGCCTCGGCCCTGGGCGGCAAGGTGACCCGCAACCCCGCCGGCCCGCAGACCGGGCTGCTGCGCGTGGGCTGGGAGGAGGCGGCGGCGCGCGACGCCCTGCTCGGCGACCTCGCGACGCCGCGGCGCGGGGTCCACTGGAACGACGACGTGGTGGTCGAGCTCCCGGCCGGCGGCGTACGCCTGGCCACGGCACCGGGCGGCGAGGTGCAGGCCGCGCGGGTGGGCGAGCTGGGGGAGCAGGGCGAGGAGCTGCTGTGGATCCTCGCCCGCACCGCCGACCCCGACCTTGCGCTGCAGCAGCTGGTCCGGCTGCGTGACTCGGCGCAGGAGAAGGACGCCGGAGCGGACGCGCTGCTCGAGGACCTGCTCGACGACGAGGGGTTCGCGATGCGCCTGCTCAGCGTCCTCGGCGCCAGCGAGGCCCTCGGCGACCACCTGTGCCGCCACCCCGAGCACTGGCGCGAGCTGACCGACCCCGCCCTGGGCTGCACCCGCCCGGCGGCGTACGCCGTGAGGGCCGGGCTGCTGCGCTCGGTCGGTGCCGACCCCGCCGACGAGCAGCCGGTCGCGACGCTGCCCGACCACGAGGCGCTGGACGCGATGCGGGTGGAGTACCGCCGGGTCTTGCTGCGTCTGGCCGCGCGCGACCTGGCCCACCACGTCGGGGTCGACGACGCGGCCGCCGAGCTCAGCGACCTGGCCGCCGGCACCCTCGAGGCCGGCCTGGCCGTGGCCAGGCAGCGGGTCGGCGAGGACGCCGCCCTGGTGCGGCTGGCGGTCGTCGCGATGGGCAAGTGCGGCGGGCACGAGCTCAACTACGTCTCCGACGTCGACGTCATCTTCGTCTACGAGCCGGTCGAGGACCTCGACCCCGGCCGGGCCGACCAGGCCAACCGGGTCGCCACGCAGCTGGCCGCCCACCTGATGCGTGCCTGCGCCGACCACACCGGCGAGGGCGACATCTGGCCCGTCGACGCCAACCTGCGCCCCGAGGGTCGCAACGGCCCGCTCGTGCGGACCCTGGAGAGCCACCGCGGCTACTACGAGCGCTGGGCCAGCACCTGGGAGTTCCAGGCCCTGCTCAAGGCCAGGCCCGTCGCCGGCGACCTCGACCTCGGGCGCGCCTACGTCGAGATGGTGCAGCCGATGGTGTGGGCCGCGGCCGAGCGCGAGGGGTTCGTCGAGGACACCCAGGCCATGCGTCGCCGCGTCATCGAGCACATCCCGTCCAAGGAGGCCGAGCGGCAGCTGAAGCTGGGCTCGGGCGGCCTGCGCGACGTGGAGTTCGCCGTGCAGCTGCTGCAGATGGTGCACGGCCGCACCGACGACCAGATCCGGTGGCCGACCACGCTCTCGGCGCTGGCCGCCCTCACCGAGCGAGGCTACATCGGCCGCGAGGACGGCCTGGCGCTGCACGACTCCTACTCCTTCCTGCGCACCCTCGAGCACCGCATGCAGCTGCACCGGCTGCAGCGCACCCACGTGGTGCCCGACGACGAGGAGGCGCTGCGCCGCCTGGGCCGCTCGATGGGCTTCCTCAAGCGGTCGGCGGAGTCGCTGAAGGACCAGTGGGGTCGCCACCGCCTCGAGGTGCGGCGCCTGCACCAGAAGCTCTTCTACCGTCCGCTGCTCTCGGCCGTCGCCCGCATCCCCGGCGAGGAGGCCAGGCTGAGCCCCGAGGCCGCGCGCGACCGGCTCGCCGCCCTCGGCTACGCCGATCCCTCGGCGGCCCTGCGGCACCTGGAGTTCCTCACCACGGGCGTCTCCCGCGCTGCTCACATCCAGCGCACGCTGCTGCCGGCGATGCTCGAGTGGTTCGCCGAGGGCCCCGACCCCGACGCCGGGCTCTTCGGCTTCCGCCGGATCAGCGAGGCGATGGGCAGCACCCCGTGGTACCTCGCCACGCTGCGCGACGAGGGGGAGGTCGCGCAACGGATGGCCCACCTGCTGGCGACCTCGCGCTACGCCACCGAGCTGCTCGAGCGTGAGCCGCAGGGCGTGCGGATGCTCGGCGGCGACCTCTCCCCGCTGAGCGCCGAGGTGCTCACCGAGGAGATGCGGGCCTCGGCGTCGCGTCGCGACGAGGTGGAGGCCGCGGTCCGGGCCGTCCGCGCCGTACGCCGTCGTGAGCTGTTCCGCATCGCCGCCGGGGACCTGCTCGGCCTCACCGACGTCGACGACGTGGGCGCGGGGCTGTCGCGGCTCACCGACGCGACCCTGCAGGCGACGCTGGAGGTGGTCGAGGCCTCGGTGCGCGCCGCCCGCTCGCTGGAGGAGGCACCCACCCGCTTCGCGATCATCGCGATGGGCCGCTACGGCGGGTTCGAGCTGTCCTACGGCTCCGACGCCGACGTGCTGTTCGTGCACGACCCGGTCGAGGGCGCCGAGCCGCAGGTGGCCGCTCAGTACGCCCAGGCCGTGGCCAACGAGCTGCGTCGCCTGCTCTCGCTGCCCGGCGGCGACCCCGCCCTGGTGGTCGACGCCGACCTGCGTCCGGAGGGCCGGTCCGGACCGCTGGTGCGCACGCTGGAGTCCTACGCCGCCTACTACGCCGGCTGGTCGGAGGTCTGGGAGGCGCAGGCCCTGCTGCGCGCCGACGCGGTCGTCGGCGACGAGGACCTGCGCCGCCGCTTCACCGAGCTCATCGACCCGCTGCGCTTCCCCGAGGAGGGCATCACCACCGAGCAGGTCCTGGAGGTACGCCGCATCAAGGCGAGGGTCGACCAGGAGCGGCTGCCGCGCGGGGCCGACCCGCAGACCCACCTCAAGCTGGGCCGCGGAGGGCTCGCGGACATCGAGTGGACCGTCCAGCTGCTGCAGATGCGGCACGCGGGCCGGGTCCCGGCGCTGCGCACCTCCCGCACCCTCGAGGCGCTGGGTGCCGCGCGTGACGCCGGCCTGCTCGACGAGGACGACGCGGCGATGCTGCAGCAGGCCTGGCGGCGGGTGAGCCGGATGCGCAACGCGGTCACGCTCGTGCGCGGCAAGCCGAGCGACTCCATCCCCTCCGACCCGCGCGAGCGGGCCGCGATCGCCAGCATCCTGGGCTACCCCGACGGCTCGTCGGAGGCGATGGTCGACGACCACCTGCGGCACACGCGCACCGCGCACGCCGTGGTGGACCGGGTCTTCTGGGAGTCCTGATGCCGACCGTCGAGCGGCCTCCGCTGCGCACCCACCAGCGCCGGGCGCTCGAGGCCCTCGACGAGGCGTGGGCGGGCGGCCGGACGCGGGCCTGGACGGTGCTGCCACCCGGTGCGGGCAAGACCCGGGTCGGGCTGGAGACCGCCGAGCGGCTGCTCGCCGCCGGTCAGGTGGAGCGCGCCGTCGTCCTGGGTCCCAACACCGCGATCGTGGGGCAGTGGGAAGCGCAGGCGGCCGACCTCGGGGTCGCGATGACCGCGTGGACCTACCAGTCGGTGGCGGTCTTCGACCCCGACGCCGAGGTCGACGAGGACGGCGACGAGCGGTCCCCGGTGGCGCGGCTGCACGAGAACGGCCGCGCCCGGGTCGAGGAGCTGCGCGCTGCCGGGCCGCTGCTGCTGGTGCTCGACGAGTGCCACCACCTGCTCGAGGTGTGGGGTCGGCTGCTGGCCGACCTGCTCGAGGAGCTGCCGCAGGCGATGGTGCTGGGGCTGACCGCCACCCCGCCCGCCGCGCTGACCGGCGACCAGGCCGGGCTGGTCGACACGCTGTTCGGCGGGACCGTCTTCGAGGCGACCATCCCGGCGGTCGTGCGCGAGGGCGACCTGGCGCCGTTCGCCGAGCTGGTCTGGCTGGTCACCCCGACCCCGCACGAGCGGGCGTGGGTCGACGGCAGCGCCGACCGGTTCGCCGAGCTGGTGACGGCGCTCGCCGACCCGTCCTTCGGGTCCGTGCCGTTCCTGACCTGGCTGGACCGTCGGCTGGTGACCCGTGACGCCGGGGGCGCCGAGGTCTCCTGGGCCGCGCTCGCCGCGGCCGAGCCGGTGCTCACCGACGCCGCCCTGCGCCTGCACCACGCCGGTCTGCTGGCCCTGCCGCCCGGGGCCCGGCCGACCGAGGAGCACCGGCGCGATCCCGGCGCCGACGACTGGGTCGCCCTGGTCGGCGACTGGGTCACCGGCCACCTGCTGCGCAGCCGCGACCCCGCCGACCTCGAGGCGCTGGAAGGGGTACGCCGCGCCCTGCCCGCCGTCGGCCACGTCCTCACCCGGGCAGGGGTGCGGCGCGGCCGCTCGCCCATCGACCGGGTGCTGGCCCGGTCGGAGGCCAAGACCACCGCGGCCGTCGAGATCGCCCGGGTCGAGCAGCTCGCGCTGGGCGAGGACCGGCGCCTGCTGGTGCTCTGCGACCACGAGCGCGCCACCGCCACGCTGCCCGTCGACCTCGTAGGGGTGCTGACCGAGCAGGCCGGCTCCGCGCACGCGGTCCTCGCCGCCCTCCTGGAGGACCCCGCCGGCGCGGACGCCCTGCTGGTCACCGGCTCGACCGTCGCCGGGTCGGCCGCCACGCTGACGGCGCTGGTGGAGCACGTCGCAGCGACCGACCCCGGGCTGGCGCGCACGCTGCGGGTCCGCCCGGCCGGTGGCGGCGGCGCGGTCCACCGGCTCGAGGGCGCCTGGACCAGCCGCCGCTGGGTCTTGCACGTCACCCGCTTCTTCGAGTCCGGCGGCACCACGGTGCTCGTCGGCACCCGCGGACTGCTCGGCGAGGGCTGGGACGCCCGCTCCGTCAGCGGCCTGGTCGACCTCACCTCGGTCACCACGACCACCGCCGTCGTCCAGACCCGCGGACGCGCGCTGCGCACCGACCCGGCCCGCCCCGACAAGGTGGCGGTCAACTGGTCCGTCGTCTGCGTCAGCGACCGGCACCCCCGCGGCGACCGGGACTGGCAACGCCTGGTGCGCAAGCACGCCGGCTTCTTCGGCGTCGACGAGACCGGGGAGGTCGTCGACGGCGTCGGCCACATCGACCCCGCGTTCTCGCCCTACGCCCCGCCCGCCGACCACGAGCTCGACGCCGCCAACGCCCGGATGGTGCTGCGCGCCGAGGACGGGCGTGCTCGAGGCGCGCACACCCGTCCAGCGGCGTACCCCGATGCGGGAGGTGGTGGCCGCCGGCGTGGTCGCGGCCGGTGTGATCGCGGCCGGTCCGCCGACTGCCGGTCTCGCCCCGGCAGCGGTGTCGGTGGCGGGCGGTGCGGTGCTCCTGGCGCTCGCCGTGGGAATCGGGCTGCTGGTGCGTCGACGGACGCTGGCGCTGCGCGGTGCGCGACTGTTCTCCGAGGCCGCCGAGCCACCCTCGGTGGGACAGGTGGCCTGCGCCGTCGCCGACGCGCTGCACGCCTGCGACCTGGTCGCGGCGGACGCGTCCGCGGTGGGCATCGACGTGGGTGCGGGCGGGGAGTACCGCTGCCGTCTCGACGGTGTGCCCGAGGAGGAGTCCGCCGTCTTCGCGACCGCGCTCGACGAGGCGCTCGGACCGGTGGTGGCGCCGCGCTACGTGCTGCCCCGGTACGTCGTGGTCGACCGCGACCGCCCGGTGGCCGAGCGGGTGCGGGCGGCGCTCGGCGGTCCTGTCACCCCCGACGGCGAGGTGTGGCACCCGGTGCCCACGGTGCTGGGCGTGCGGGCCGAGCGGGCGACCGCCTACGCCGCTGCGTTCGACCGCTGGGTCGGCGGCGGGCCGCCGGTGTGGACGGGCTCGGCCGAAGGAGCCGGCGTGCTGGCCGCGCAGCGGGGGAGCGACCCCTTCGACGTCGCCACCGTGATGCGGCGGCACTGGAGCTGAGGCGCTGCGGGTGGCCCTCCGCCGCAGCCCATCCCCGGGACACGGGCTGCGAGCGGCCGAGAGCGGGCTGTCCCTGACCGGGCCTGCCCCCTCGCCGCGGACGGCAAACCGACCCGGGTCGCCGGTCTGGACCAGATCGGCTCACAGGTGGCCCACAGGACGTCCGCAGCAGGGTCCCAGGACCGGCGCGCAGGCTGCGAGCACGCACCGTGACCTACCCAGGGGGAGCCTGATGAACGACAAGCGCGACGCCCAGCCCGCGAGCCAGCCCGCGAGCCAGCCCGAGAACCAGCCCGAGAACCAGCCCGACACGATGCCGATCGGTGCCGCCTCCGCGCCCGAGCAGGCGAACGACCCAGAGCAGCCCGAGCAGCCCGAGCAGCCCGAGCAGCCCGTGCAGGAGGAGTCGGAGCAGCCTGCGGACGCCGAGCACGCGGCGGCTTTCGACGTCGACTGGGACACCGCCGGCCAGCGGCTGCGCATCCCCGTGGTCGGCGAGGACGACCTGGCCGAGGACGGCACCATCGACCACCTGACGCTCGCCCTCGGCGAGCACGGGCTCGAGCTGCACTACTGGGACCAGGCCTTCCCGGTCGCCCCCGGGACGGCGTCGGGGCTGCACGACGACCCGCAGGAGGTGCACGCCCGCCAGCACTACGAGCTGGTCGACTGGCACCGCGCCGATGACGACCTCAACTACCGCCGGTTCTTCGCGGTCAACACCCTCGCCGCTGTGCGGGTCGAGGAACCGGAGGTCTTCGCCGAGACCCACGTGGAGATCGCGCGCTGGTTCCGCGAGGGGCTGGTCGACGGGCTGCGGGTGGACCACCCCGACGGCCTGCGCGACCCGCGTGGCTACCTCGACGACCTGGCCCGGCTCACCGGCGGCGCCTACGTCCTGGTCGAGAAGATCCTCGAGCCCGGCGAGGAGCTGCCGGCCTCGTGGGCGACCGAGGGCACCACCGGCTACGACGCGCTGGCCCTGGTCGACCGGGTGCTCGTCGACACCGCCGGCGAGGGACCCCTGGACGAGCTGAGCGGCGGCCTCGACTTCCACGCGATGGTCCACGACCTCAAGCGCGAGGTGGCCGACGGCATCCTGGGCAGCGAGACGGCGCGCATCGTGCGCGACCTGCGCCGCGACGTGCCGCGGCTGCCCACCGGGCGCGGTGAGGACGCCGTGGCCGAGCTGCTCGCCTGCTTCCCGGTCTACCGCTCCTACCTCACCCCCACCGACCGTGACGGCGAGGAGCACCTCGACCAGGCGTTCGAGGCGGCGCGCGACCGCCGACCCGACCTGGCCGCGACCTTCGACCTGCTCGAGCCCTGGCTGCGCGACGGAGGCTGCGACGGGGCCCGCCGCTTCCAGCAGACCTCGGGGATGGTGATGGCCAAGGGCGTGGAGGACTGCGCGTTCTACCGCTACCCCCGGCTCACCTCCCTCAACGAGGTCGGCGGCGACCCGTCGGTGTTCTCGACGACGGTGGACGACTTCCACGCTGCGATGGCCCGGCGACAGCAGGACTGGCCGCACGCCATGACGACACTGTCGACCCACGACACCAAGCGCGGCGAGGACGTGCGGGCCCGCATCCACGTGCTCGCCGAGGCCCCCCACCGCTGGGCCGACGCGCTGGAGCGGCTGCTGGACCTGGTGCCGCTGCCCGACCCCGGCTTCGCCTCCCTGCTATGGCAGGCCGCGATCGGCGCCTGGCCGGCCGACGAGGGCGAGCAGCCGGGCGGTGACTGGCGCAGCCGGCTGCACGGCTACGCCGAGAAGGCGATGCGCGAGGCGGGCGACCGCACCACCTGGACCGAGCCGGACGCGGCGTACGAGGCGGCGGTGCACGCAGCGGTCGACGCGGCTCTGGACCGTGAGGACGTCCGCGAGGTCATCGGCGAGGTCCTCGGGTGGACCGTCGACCCCGGGTGGTCCAACGCGCTCGCCGCGAAGCTCGTGGCGCTGACCATGCCCGGCGTGCCCGACGTCTACCAGGGCTCGGAGCTGTGGGAGCAGTCGCTGGTCGACCCCGACAACCGCCGCCCTGTCGACCACGACCTGCGGCGCTCCATGCTCGCCGCTGGGCCCGGCTCGCTGGTCGGTGGGCTGGAGGACCCCGGCACCGCCAAGCTGCACGTCGTCGCCACCGCCCTGCGGCTGCGTCGCGACCGGCCCGGGCTCTTCACGACGTACGCCGCAGTCACGGCCGAGGGCCCGGCGGCCGACCACGTGCTGGCGTTCGACCGGGGCGGGGCGCTCACCGTGGCGACCCGCCTGCCCCTGGGGCTCGTCGAGGGGGGCGGCTGGGGCGACACCCGGCTGGACCTGCCGCCCGGGCGCTGGCGCGACGTGCTGACCGACCGGCTGACCGACGGCTCGGTGGGGTCCCTGCTGTCGGCGTACCCGGTGGCCCTGCTGGTGAAGGAGGACTGAAGGTGTTCGAGGTGTGGGCCCCGCGTCCGGGGCGGGTGCGGCTGGTGTGCGGCGGCGCGACCCACGACACCAAGCGCGGCGAGGATACGACCCCGCGGCGTTCGCGTGGACCGACCAGGGCTGGACCGGGCGCCAGCTCGCCGGCTCGGTGGTCTACGAGATGCACGTCGGCACGTTCACCCCCGCCGGCACCCTCGACAGCGCGATCGAGCGCCTCGACCACCTCGTCGACCTCGGAGTCGACCTGGTGGAGGTGATGCCGGTCAACGCCTTCAACGGCACCCACAACTGGGGCTACGACGGCGTCGGCTGGCACGCGGTGAGCGAGACCTACGGCGGCCCGGCCGCCTACCAGCGCTTCGTCGACGCCTGCCACGCCCGCGGGCTCGGCGTGGTCCAGGACGTGGTGCACAACCACCTGGGCCCGTCGGGCAACTACCTGCCGCTGTTCGGGCCCTACCTCAAGGACGGCCGCAACACCTGGGGCGACCTGGTCAACCTCGACGGCGAGGGGTCGGCGCACGTGCGGCGCTTCATCCTCGACAGCGCCCTGATGTTCCTGCGCGACTACCACGTCGACGGGCTGCGCCTGGACGCCGTGCACGCGCTGCACGACTCCTCCCCCGTGCACCTGCTCGAGCAGCTGGCCGTCGAGGTCGACGCGCTCTCCGCCCACCAGCGACGGCCGCTGTCGCTGATCGCGGAGTCCGACCTCAACGACCCGGTGATGATCCGGCCGCGCGAGGCCGGCGGGCACGGTCTGACCGCGCAGTGGAGCGACGACTTCCACCACGCGGTGCACGTCGCGCTCACGCGGGAGACCGACGGCTACTACGCCGACTTCGAGCCGCTCTCGGCGCTGCAGAAGGTGGTGGAGCGCGGCTTCTTCCACGACGGCACGTTCTCCTCCTTCCGCGACCGCGACCACGGCGTCCCGGTCGACACCGAGCACACGGCGACCTGGCGGTTCGTGGTGTGCAGCCAGAACCACGACCAGGTCGGCAACCGCGCCCGCGGCGACCGGGTCACCGAGGTCCTCGACGAGGACCAGCTCGGCTGTGCGGCGATGCTGGTGCTGCTCGGGCCGTTCACCCCGATGCTCTTCCAGGGCGAGGAGTGGGCGGCCTCGACCCCCTTCGCGTTCTTCACCTCCCACCCCGAGCCGGAGCTGGGCCGCGCGACGGCGGAGGGCCGACTCGCGGAGTTCGAGCGGATGGGCTGGGATCCCGCGGTCGTGCCCGACCCGCAGGACCCGGGGACGTTCACCCGCTCGAAGCTCGACTGGGCCGAGGCGCAGGACGGCCGGCACGCCCGGGTCCTGGAGCTCTACCGCGCGCTCGGGGCGCTGCGACGCAGCCGCCCCGAGCTGACCGATCCCTCCTTCGCCGCCACGCGCTGCGAGGTAGACGAGGAGACGCGCCTGGTGCTGCTGTGGCGCCGCGACACCCTGGTCGCGCTCAACCTCGGCGAGCGGACCCTCACCGTGCCCGACCTGGCCGGCGAGCTGCTGCTCGGCACGCACGCGGGACCCACCCTGTCCGAGAGGTCCCTCACGCTTCCCCCGCACGCGGGCGCGGTGGTCGGCTGACCGGACCGGCGGGCTGGCACGATGCGCCCGTGAACGTGCTGCGGCGACTCCTCTCGGTCCTCCTGGTCCTCGGTGCCGTCGCCCTGCTGCCGGTCGCGCTGGCCGGCTCGTGGCTGGACCGGACGGTGACCGACACCGACACCTACGTGGCGACCGTGGCCCCGCTCGCGGACGAGCAGACCGTGCAGGACTCGGTGCGGGTCCGCACCCAGGC